>NZ_JBHYIQ010000065.1:26697-57567 GCF_042739895.1 Amycolatopsis sp. NPDC059021 | reverse complement strand
TCCTTGAGGGACTCTAGCTCCCTCAAGGAGGCCCCCACGGACCGCGGAAGGAATGAGCGGAAGCATTCGAGCGAGAGCGAAGCCCCTTGCGACATGGGCACGCCGCCTCCCGATACCAAAGCGTCGTGAACCTCGGGGCCGGGTTCACGACGCTTCTTTTCCGGCTTGCAGCCAGGGTTACTCAGCCGTAATAGGTCCAGAGTTCGACCCGGTCCGTCTGCTCGTAGCACTTACTGTCTCGACCGGAGGACCGGTACATCGCCAAAGCATCAAAGCCGCACTGGGTTTTCCCCGCCTGGTCGAGCGAGTACCACCGGACATAGACCCAGGTTCCCTGCGTGGTGAACTGGCCGGAAGCGGCGGAGGCCGAAACTGTGCCGGTCGACGGTGCTGCCACGGCGGCACCGGGCACGGAGACAGCAAGGCCGAGCGCCGCCATGGCAGCACCGGCACCGAACGCGATCTTACGAAGCACGTGGGTTCCTTACGTTCATGGCGTGAGCCGTTTCGAGGGGTGCGGGCCGACGCTAACAACCCACGACCCCCCATAGACTGACGAATGTCCGTTCGGACATCGACCGTGCCGGAACCACCGCGAGGCCAGGCGAATACTCAGTTCGCGGGCCAGCGAACCCGGGCCGGAACCCCGTCAGGGGTCCCGGCGGAGTAGCAGCGCGAGTAAAGGTCCCTTGCTCCTACCCGGGCAAGAATCAGGCGTCGAGGGCCAGGGCGGTCACGACCTCCTGGGCACTCGCGGTCAGTTCCGCCAGGCCGGGGGGCGAAACCGAGCCGGTGCCCGCCAATGCGTCGAAGATGGTGCCGTCGAGCCAGCCGATCAGCAGCCGCGTGTGCCGCGCGGGGTCCGGCGAACCCGCGGTCGCGAGGAGCTCGGCGCAGCGCTGCCGGATCTCCAGGCCGCCGCGGTCGTAGGCGGCCCGCAGCTCCGGGCGACGGGTGGCTTCCAGCGCGAATTCGTACCGGGCCAGCATCCGGGTCCGCCCGCGCGTGATCGCGTCGTACGCGGCGCGGGCGAGGTACTCAGCGAGGTGGCCCGGCGGCGGGTCGGCGTCGAGGTTGTCGAGTTCGATCATCCGCGCGATCGCGAGTTCCAGCAGCGCCGCTCGTGTGCGTGCGTAGTACGACGTCGAGCCCGCGGGCAGGCCCGCGAAGCGGTCCACCGCGCGATGCGTCAGGCCGCGCATGCCCTCGGCGGCGATCACCGCGATCGCGGCGTCGCCGATCGCGGTGACCCGGTCCGTCGTTCCCGTCACCTCGGCAGTCTACCGAGGGCTCTACAGGTGTAGAGTTCTCTACAGACGTAGAGGGAGGCGCCATGAAGAACGCGGTGGTGGTCGGCGGGGGTATCGGCGGGCTGAGCGCGGCGGTCGCGTTGCACCAGGCCGGCTGGCAGGTCACGGTGCTCGAGCGTGCACCGGAGTTCACCGAGATCGGCGCCGGGATCTCCTTGTGGCCCAACGCCGTGCGCGCGCTCGAGACGATCGGCGTCGGCGAGCGGCTCGCCCCATTGCTCGCGGTCCAGCGCGGAGGCGGGCTGCACGACCGTCGCGGCCGCCGCCTCACCCACTGGGACACCGACACCTTCGAGCGCCTGCAGGGCGGCCCGCTCACCGCCGTCCATCGCGCGGATCTCATCGACACCCTCCGCACCGCGCTCCCCCAGGATCGGCTCCGCACCGGCGCCGAAGTCACCGAGGTCCGGCCGGACGGCCGCGTGCGCATCGGTGACGAGGAGATCCACGCAGACCTCGTCGTGGCCGCCGACGGCATCCGCAGCCGGATCCGCCAGGCCCTCTGGCCGGATCACCCCGCGCCGGTCTACTGCGGGGCCACCGCCATCCGCGGCATCGCCGAGCTACCCGGGCTCGTCGAGCTGAGCACCACCTGGGACCGCGGTACCGAGGTCGGCGTGATCCCGCTCGTCGACGGCCGCGTCTACTGGTGGGCGGGTTACGTCACCGAACCCGGGATCCGGCACGCCGACACCAAGGCCTACCTGACCGCGCGGTTCGGCGGCTGGCACGCCCCGATCCCGGCGGTGATCGCGGCGACCCCACCGGAAGCCCTGCTGCACCACGACGTCGACCACCTCGCCATCCCGTTGCCCAGTTACGTCCGCGGCCGGATCGCGCTGCTCGGCGACGCCGCGCACGCGATGCCGCCGTTCCTCGGGCAGGGTGGCTGCCAGGCGATCGAGGACGCCGTCGTCCTCGCCCATGTAGTGTCCACAAAGGACAGCATCGACAGTGCCCTGCGCGAGTACGACGTCCAGCGCAGGGCACGCAGCCAGCGGGTCGCGCGCGCGACACTACGTGCGGGACAAGCCGGCCTGCTGCTGCGCAATCCCGTCGCCACCGCGCTCCGTGCCGCGCTGTTGCGCGTGCTCCCGGCCTCGGCCGCGGCGCGCGCCAACGGCGCCATCACGCGCTGGGAGCCTCCCCGCCCACCAGCCCGGCCTCGTACGCGGTGATCGCGGCCTGCACCCGGTTCCGCGCGCCGAGCCGGTTCAGGATCGTGCTGACATGCGCCTTGACCGTGCCCTCCACGACGAACATCTTCGCCGCGATGTCCGCATTGGACAGTCCGGCGGCCAGCAGCGTCAGCACTTCCCGCTCGCGCGGCGTCAACGCGGCCACCCGCGAACGGGCCGCCGCGCCCCTGGCCAGCTGTCCGCCCGAAAGCCGCGCGATCACCCGCTGCGCGACCTTCGGCGAGAGGAACGCGGCGCCCTCGGCCACCGCGTGGATGCCCGCGAGCAGTTCCCGCGGGTCCCCCGACTTCAGCAGGAAGCCGCTCGCGCCGAGGCCGAGCGCACGTTCGATGTAGGCGTCCTCGCCGAACGTCGTCAGCATGATCACCCCGGTGTCCGGCAGCACGCGGCGGATCTCCTCGGCCGCGGCGAGCCCGTCGAGCACCGGCATCCGGATGTCGAGCAGCACGACGTCGGGCCGGGTGGCCAGCGCCTGGTCTACGGCCTCCCGTCCGTTGCCCGCCTCCGCGACGACCTCGATCGCGTCGTCGGCGGCGAGGATGGCCGCCACCCCGGCACGCATCAACGCCTCGTCGTCAGCCAGCACCACCCGGATCACGCGACCCCCTCGGCTCGTCCTCGCTCAGCATGTCCTTCGACACCAGTATGTCGTCGGCGAAACACAGCCGATACGCCGCATAGTTCGCGTTGAGCCAGGTGCGTTCGGTGCCGTAGTAGACGCACTGCGCGTTCAGCGGCGCCACCGGCCAGCCGCTCCGGGGCCGGGCGACCCGTTCCCGGACCGGAAGCAGCGGCGTGACCTGCTCCCGGCGCTGCCCGGCCTGGAGCTGGTCATAGCTCGCGGAGGGCAGTTCCGAGGTGTACCACTGATAGAGGAACACCACCCCGCTCACCGCCAGCACGACGGCGAACAGTCCTAACGGGACGACGATCGCCTGGATCAGGCTCCGCCGCACGTCACGACGGGCCGACATCAGCTCCTTCGCCGACACCGATTCCTCGGCTTCGGCCACCTCACCGCTTGCGGCGGCCGGAGCGGCGTCGTGCGGCAAGATCGCCGTGACCTCGAACCCGCCGTCCTTCGATGCGGCACGCAACGTCCCGCCGACCAGCCGGACGCGCTCACGCAGGCCGACGAGCCCACGCCGGCCCGAGGACGCGCCGGGCAGCGGCCCCGCTGGGCGCGCGCGATTGGTCACGCGCACCTCGGTCGTGTCACCGGTGTGAGAGACCACCACCTCGACCGCTGCGCCGGGAGCATGTTTCGCGACGTTGGTAAGCGCTTCCTGGACGACGCGGTAGACCGCGAGCCGGACCATCGGCGGCGCGTCGGGCGCACTGTCCACTCGCGACTCGATGAGCATCCCGGACGACCGCGCGCGATCGATCAGCTCGCCGAGATCGCCCTGCACGGGTTCGACCGGCGCGGCGTCCTCCCGCAGGACGCCGATGATCTCGCGAAGCCGCTCGGTGGCCGTGGCGGCGTTCTGCCGCAACTCCGCCGCGGCCGCGCGCTGCGTCTCGTCGAGTCCACCCGCCACTTCCAGCGCCGCCGCGCGCACGGCGAGCAGGGTCAGCTCGTGCCCGAGCGAATCGTGCATGTCACTCGCGATCCGGGTACGTTCCCGCAGCCGGGCCTGATCGGCGATGATCTTCTGGCGGCTCTCCATCTCCTCGGCTCGCCGCCAGCCGGTACGCGCCAGATCGCCGCGCAGACGGACGTAGCGGCCCAGCAGCCACGGCGTGACCGACGCGAAGACCAGCGCGCCCATCATCGCGCCCCAGTCGGAGAACCCGGACTCGCCGAAGACCAGCGAGAACGGCAGCCCGATCACCGCGACCACACCGAACGCGGCCAGCATCGGCCGCGCACCGGCCATCCGCAGCCCGGCCAGGTAGCTCATCCCGACCATCAGGAAGATCTCCCAGATCGGCACGCGCCCGCCGTAGTCGAACGGGATGACGAACACCCCGCACATCGCGACACCCAGCGACACCACCGGGTACCGCCGGGCGGTGACCACCGCGACCGTGACCGCGGCGAGCCCGCCGGCGAACTCCCATTTGACCGGGTTGTTCCAGCTGTCGGCCCGGACGAGGAACGCGAGCGCCAGCCACAGGAGGACGTCGAGGATCACCCGCCATCTGCGTTTGGTCCGTTCTCGCACGATCATCGACGCTACAAGCCCGCTCCCGGGCGCACCATTGGTCGAAAGTAACCCGTCCCGGCGCCGGCCGATGCTCATATCCGCGCGTTCGCGGGCCGCATGAGGCATGATTACGCACCATGGCCGAGCGCACACTCGCCGACCAGCTCGGCGGTTACCTCCCCGAGGGCATCGAAGCCCTCGAGGAACACGAGAAGCTGGACCTCGCCGACGCGCTGCGAGACGCCCGACGGCGGCAAGCGAAGCATCTCGCCCAGGCAGGCGAAGAGGCCTTGCGCTACGTCCCGGCGTTGCTGCGCGGTGCCGTCCGCAAGGCAGTGGGCCTGTGACCGCGCGGAACTTCGCCGCACGCGCCGAGATCCTCAAGCTCGCGCGCGTGCTCGGCGTCGAACCGGAGAACCTGGACTACCTCGAACGGGTCGACGAGGACGATCTGCGTGCCTTCCGCGAGCAGGTCACCGACACCCTGTTCGACGCGAACCTCACTGTGCTGCAACGCATGGCGCTGGCCAGCAGGCTGCTGCCCGGAGCGGTGCTGGCGAAGATCGCCGAACGCGTCTTCGGGCCGATGCTGTGCGCGCGGATCGCCGGGCTCGTGGACGTCAACCGGGGTATCGACGTCGCGAAACGGCTCTCGCCGAAGTTCCTCGCCGAGGTCGCCGCGGAACTCGACCCGCGAAGGGCGAGCGCGATCATCACGCGCATCCCGCTGGACACGGTCGTCGAGGTCGCGCGGGAGCTGACCCGGCGCGAGGACTGGATCACGCTCGGGCGGTTCGTCGGGCACCTGCCGGACGTCACGGTCCAGCGCAGTCTCGAAGTCGTCGGCAACGCCGACCTGCTGCGGATCGCCTTCGTCCTCGACGACAAGAGCCGGATCGACCACGTCGTCGCGCTGCTGCCGGAGGGCAGGCTGGCCGCGGTGCTCCGCGCCGCCGTCGACGACGAGGATCTATGGGACCCCGCGCTCGACCTGATCACCCACCTGGGCGACGAACGGCTGGACACCGTGCTCGCGCTCGTCGACGAACTGCCCGCCGGGCTGCGCGAGCGGGTTCAGGCGACGATCAGGTAGATCCCGTAGCAGACGACCGCCGCGCACACGGCGAAACAGGCGACCGCGCGGGTCAGCGCCGCCGTGCCGCTGCCGCCCGCTGCCCGCGCCGAGATCCGCTCGGACAGCCCGCGGACGCCGAAGGAGAACAGCGTCGCCAGGACCGCGACCGTGCCCAGCGCGATGACGAACACGATCCCGAGCGCGCCCCAATCGATCTTCACGACGCTCCCCTCACGCCGCGACCGGTTGCGGCTGCTCGTTTTCCGGATCGTTGACCGTCTTCGCGTTGACCGGGTTCCGCTTGGACGCGAGGTAGATGCCGAGCGCGACGAGGACCCCGGCGACGCCGACGAGGATCGTGCCCCAGCTGCCCCGCGTCGAGACTTCGGCGGCGACCGCGCCGACGATCGCCGCGGCGGGCAGCGTCAGCGCCCAGGCGATGACCATCTTGCCCGCGACGCCCCACCGGACCTCGGCGAGCTTGCGGCCGATCCCGGACCCGATGATCCCGCCCGAGCACACGTGCGTCGTGGACAACGCGAACCCGAGGTGGGAGGAGGCCAGGATGACCGCGGCCGCACTCGTCTCGGCGGCGAACCCTTGCGGCGTCTGGATTTCCGTGAGCTTCTTGCCCATGGTCTGGATGATCCGCCAGCCGCCGAGGTACGTGCCGAGCGCGATCGCCCCGCCCGCGCTGAGGATCACCCACAGCGGCGGTCCCGAACCGGGAGCGAGCGAGCCGGACGCGATCAGCGTCAGCGTGATCACGCCCATCGTCTTCTGCGCGTCGTTCGTGCCGTGTGCCAGCGAAACCAGCGACGCCGAGAGCACCTGCCCGGTCTTGAACGTCTTGCCGACGACGTCCTGACGGGCCTTCGCGGTGATGCGGTAGACGAGGAATGTGCCCGCGATCGCCACGATTCCCGCGACGATCGGGGACGCCAACGCCGGAATGAGCACCTTTTCGACGACCTTCGCGAAATGCACCGCGTCCGAGCCGGACGCGATCCACGTCGCGCCGATCAGCCCGCCGAACAGCGCGTGCGAGGAACTCGACGGCAGCCCGACCAGCCAGGTCAGCAGATTCCACACGATGGCGCCGACGAGCCCGGCGAAGATGATCACCGGGGTGACCTTGGTGTCGTCCACGATCCCGCCCGAGATCGTCTTCGCCACCTCGACGGAGAGGAACGCGCCGACGAGGTTCAGCACCGCGGAAATCGCGACGGCGACTCTCGGCCGCAGCGCGCCGGTGGCGATCGACGTCGCCATCGCGTTCGCGGTGTCGTGGAAGCCGTTGGTGAAATCGAACGCGAGCGCCGCGACGATCACCACGAGAACGATCAACGAGAAGTCCATGTGTTCCCCCGTCGCGAGACGGACCCCGAGCCATTCCGACGCTACTCACCGATCGGGGCACCCCCGATCCCCTTCGCGTGTCGGCTTCCTGAACTCTGCGTGAACCCGGGTGGGGTTGTCCCTACCAGCGAAACAGCGGGACAGCGGATCCTCCAGTCCTTTGTGGACCAGGTCGCTGTTTTCAGGGCCGCTCGGCCGGCCGGTGGTCGTAGGACGCGCGGGCGGCGTGGACGCGGGACGCGTTGGCCCGGGACCAGTCGGCGATCGCGGTGGTGAGAGCGCCTGCCTCGATGCCGAGGGCGGTGAGGCCGTACTCGACGCGCGGCGGGATGGTCGGGTAGACGGTGCGGCTGACCAGCCCGTCGCGTTCGAGATTGCGGAGCGCCTGAGTGAGGGACTTCTGGGTCACGCCCTCGATGCGGCGACGCAACTCCGTGAAGCGCAGCGGCCGCTCGTGCTGCCGAAGCAGGCCGAGGATGTAGAGCGACCACTTGTTGGCCAGCACGTCCACCACGGTGCGCGACGGGCAGTCCTTCGAGTACACGGGTCCTGGGTCGGTATCCATCAGGTACCTATATATCGAAAAGGTGCCTACTTCACAAGAGATACCACCCAGGCGCATGATCGAGCGGAAGACGGGACCGTGCTCAGCGCAAGGAGAACATCATGATCTTGGTTACCGGCGCGACCGGCACAGTGGGATCGGAAGCCGTCCGGCTGCTCGCCGCGCAGCACCATCCCACGCGGGCGCTGGTCCGTGACCCGTCCCGCGTACCGCACAGCGCCGCCGGGAGCGGCATGGAAATCGTCACCGGCGACTTCGACCGTCCGGACACGCTGGACGCGGCGATGCGTGACATCGACACTGTCCTGCTCATCAGCCCGGCCGTGCCCGCTCAGGAGATCGCGGTCATCGACAGCGCCGCGCGCCAGGGAGCGAAACACATCGTCAAGATCACCAACCACAAGGCGTCAGCCGACTCCCCCGTCGGCCGGCGACGAGGCCACGCGCGGGTCGAGGCGCACCTGAAGTCCACCGGGCTCGGGTACACGCTGCTCGCGCCGAACCTCTACCTGCAGAACCTTCTCACCTTCGCCCCGTCGATCAAGCAGACGCGGGGTTTCACGATGTCGGCGGGCGACGGCCAGGCCGGGATGGTCGACGCCCGCGACGTAGCCGCCGTCGCGGCGGCAATCGCCGCCACGGCCACCGACCACGCCGGGCGCACCTACCTGGTGACCGGCCCCGAGCTGATCACCTACACCGACGTCGCGAAGGAACTGGGCGACGCACTGGGACACGCGGTCGAGTACCGCCGGATTTCTCCTGACGAGCACCGGCAGGCGATGATCCGAGCAGGCCTCCCCGAGACTGTCGCGGCCTCCAACGCCCAGGTGTTCGGGCTGATCGCCGAAGGTGATGCGGCATGGCTGTCCAGCGACGTCGCATCGATCACCGGCGCCTCGCCGCGCAGCCTGCGCACCTTCATCGCCGACCACCTCACCGCCTTCGCCTGAGCCCGCCGGAAAACCGCGACTCGGTCAGCTCATGCCTGCGGGCAGCGGATCCTGGTCCAGGAACCGCTGCCCGTTCGCCGCGGATTCCCGCACCGCCGCGAAGCCGTACCGGCGCATTTCCGCCTCGTATTCGCCGATGGCGTCCGGCTTCCCGCTGCCCAACGCGGCGGCGAGCGCGGCGCCGTCCTGCATGGCGGTGTTCGCCCCGGCCCCGGCGGCCGGGCTCATCGCGTGGATCGCGTCGCCGACCAGCGTCACCGGCGTGGGCTCCCACGGCGCGATCGGCACGCTGGTCCGGATCGAGATGAGGAACGCCGTCTCGGGAATCCAGCTTTCGACCATCCTGGTCACGCGTGGATGCCAGCCCTTGACCCGTTCGAGAACCAGCTCCCGCATCGCTTCCCCGGACAGCGCCCGGAGTTCGTCGTCGGACTGGGCGAAGGTCTCCTTGCGGGCACCGAACGCACAGGTCATGTACGGCTCGTGGTCACGGAGCCGGAGCCCGGGCGCAAGCCGCGCACAGGCGTCGGCGACCGGCTCGGGATAATCGACCGGCGCGATCCCGATCATCGACTTCTCCGGTCCGGAGATGATGCTGAACACCGCGAACATGGCGGGATCGAACAGTTCCCGGGTCTCGGCGGTGAGCGGGATCTTGCCGTACAGCTGGCGGAGTCCGGTGTCGACGATCCTCGCGTGGGGCAGATATTGGCGGCGCACCGGCGAATTCACCCCGTCGGCCCCGACGAGGATCGCGCCACGGGCTTCGGTCCCGTCCGCGAAGTGCGCGATCACCGTGCCCCCGCGCCGTTCGTAGCGGACGAACTCCTTCCCGAAATGGACATTGTCGAGTCCTTCGAGCAGGATCTGCCGGAGCGTGAACCGGTTGATGTTGAGCTGGACCGACCGGTGCTCCAGCCCGACCTCGGTGACGCGCGTGAGCTGGGTGTCGTAGATCGGGGTGGCGGACCTCGGGCGTCCGGACGTGGCGCGGAACAGTTCGTGCAGATGAGGCGGGAGCACGGCGCGCAGCGCGTCGTCTCCGCGAGTATCGATGTGCAGCCGGTAGCCCTGACGCCGGAAATCCGGCGAGGGGTCGCTTTCGTAGACGGCGCAAGGAATTCCGGCCTTGCGCAGGCCCTGGGCGAGGCAGAGTCCGCCCAGCCCGGCGCCGATCACGAGAACGGCGTTTTCCGGCAGCTCATACGTGGTCATCGTGGTGTCCCTTCCGTACCAGTACTGGTTCGAGAGGGACGCACAGGGCAGGCCCGCTCACGGCGGGCGCTCGGAAATAACGCGATCACGTCGTCCGGCCTAACCCATACCGGACAGAGGTCTTTCGCGCGTCCTTTCCCTTTCACGCTAGCGCAGGCTTTCCCTCCGCCGCCACATCTTTGCCGCCTCCCGCCGTCGCTCCGGCCCGGCCGTGGAGGCGTGGCGGTGGTCCGTGGGGGCCTCCCTGAGGGACCCAGAGTCCCTCGATGTGGCCCCCACGGACCGCCCCGACCTGCGAAAAGAGAGCAAGGGACCTTTGCTATCGTCCGTGAGCACATCAACGATTAGCGCGCTAACGAACGTGAGCAAAGGTCCCTTGCTCCTCCGCCGCGAACGGAAGATCTCGTGCAGCGGCCGGCGACCCGGCTAACGCAGCCGAGTGCCCCGCCGCCACACCGCCCACGTCAATGGCACCCCTGGCCGATACGCCAGATGGGTCACCGAGGGCGCGTCGAGCACGTGCACGTCGGCCCGCGCGCCAGGGCGCAGCACGCCGACGTCGCTCCGCCGCAACGCGCGCGCTCCGCCCGCGGTCGCCGACCACACCGCTTCCTCGATGCTCATCCGCATCTGCAGCACGGCCGTCGCCACGCAGAACGCGACCGACGTCGTGTACGAGCTGCCCGGGTTGGCGTTGCTGGCCAGCGCGACCGTCGCCCCCGCGTCGAGCAACCGCCGCGCGGGCGCGAGCGCCTGCCGTGTCGACAAATCGCACGCGGGCAGCAGGGTCGCGACGGTGTCCGACGCGGCGAGCGCCTCGACGTCGGCATCGCTCAGGTACGTGCAGTGGTCGACGCTCGCCGCGCCCAGCTCGACCGCGAGCCGCACCCCGGGGCCTTCGCCGAGCTGGTTGCCATGCACCCGCAGCCCCAGCCCGCGTTCCGCCGCGGCCTTGAGCACACGGGCCGACTGCGCCTCGTCGAACGCGCCGGTCTCGCAGAAGACGTCCGCCCACCGCGCGTGCTCCGCGACAGCGTCGAGCATGTCGCCGCACACCAGGTCCACATAGGACTCGACCTCGGCGCCGGGCGGGACGAGGTGGGCACCGAGGAAGGTCACCTCGTCGGCGACCTCGGCGGCGATCCGCGCCGAGCGGGCCTCGTCGGCGACGTTCAGGCCGTAGCCGGTCTTGGTCTCCAGACAGGTGGTGCCCTGCCACGCCGCCTCGTCGACGTGCCGTCGCAGGTTCGCCGCCAGCTCGGCGTCCGAAGCTTCCCGAGTGGCACCGACCGTGGTCGCGATTCCGCCCGCACTGTACGGCTTTCCCGCCATCCTGGCCTCGAACTCGGCGGTCCGGTCCCCGGCGAAGACGAGGTGCGTGTGGCTGTCCACCCAGCCCGGCAGCACGGCACGGCCTTCGGCGTCGACACGCTCGTCGGCGTCGGGCGCGTCCGACGCGAGGCCCGCCCAGGCGACCTCGCCGCCGTCGAGTACCAACGCCGCGTCGTGGAGTTTGCCCAGTTCCGGATCGTTCGTGGTGAGTTCGCCGATGCCGGTGATCAGAACTGCCACAATGCCTCGATCTCCTTGGCCAGTACGGTTTCCGGACGTTCGATGAGCTGGTGCTCCCCATCGCGGACGATCTCGCGGCCCGCGACCACGACGTGCCGCACGTCGGCGCCGGACGCCGCGAAGACCGCGCCCGAGGGCTCGATTCCGGCCGTCCGCACCGAATCGAGGCCCACCGTGACGAAGTCGGCGGCCGCTCCCGCCGCGAGTGTCCCGGCCTCCGGCCAGCCGACAGCGTCGTGCTCCGTCGCGGCAGCCACCAGTTCGTCCGCCGAGAACCGGCCGCGTTCCTCGCTGGCGAGCCGTTCGTTCAGCTCCAGCGCCCTGGTCTCCTCGAAGGCGTCGACGACGGCGTTGCTGTCACTGCCCACGCACAGCCGAACCCCGGCGTCGAGCAGCGCGCGGGCGGGGCCGATGCCGTCGCCGAGATCGCGTTCGGTGGTCGGGCAAAAGCACGCCCGGCCGCGCGCCGCGCCGAGACGTTCGATGTCGAGCTGCGTCAAATGCGTGGCGTGCACGGCGGTCAGCCGCTCGCCGAGCACGCCGTGGTCGTACAGGATCGTCGTCGGTGTCCGGCCGTACGCCGCCAGGCACTGTTCGTTTTCCGCCCGCTGCTCGGAAAGGTGGATGTGCAGCGGGCGCTCCGGCGGCGTCCCATTGTCCACATCGGACAACTGGTCGGCCGGGACGGCGCGTACCGAGTGGATGGCGCCGCCGACCCGGAACAGCTCGTCCTCGGCCAGCTCGGCGACGCGCCGCGCCCAGTTCTCCGCGGTGCCGTCGGAAAACCGCTGCTGCACCTCGTCCGGTTCGACGCCGATGCCGCCCGCCAGATAGCAGGTGTCGAGCAGGGTCAGCCGGATCCCGGCGTCCGCCGCGGCGCGCCGCAACGCGTCACCCATCGCGTTCGGCTCCGCGTAAGGCTTTCCGCCGGGTGCGTGATGCAGGTAGTGGAACTCCCCGACGCTGGTGTATCCGGCGAGCACCATCTCCGCGTACACCCCGCGCGCGAGCCGGTAATACGCGTCGGGGTCGAGCCGGGCGGCCAGCGAGTACATCCGGTCACGCCAGGTCCAGAACGTGCCGCGCTCGCGGTGGGTCCGCCCGCGCAGCGCCCGGTGGAACGCGTGCGAATGCCCGTTGGCGAACCCCGGCAGCGTCAGCCCGCCCAGCACCGTCCCGGCACGGGGCGCGTCCGGAGTCACCTGCGTGATCCGGCCATCGGCGACCTCGACCCGGACCGCGCCGGCGATGCCGTCCGGCAGCCAGGCCCGCTCACACCAGTACGTCGTCATGTCGACATTTTCTCCAGGACTTCGGCGAGCGCGCGAGCACCCTGCTCGACGTCGTCGGCCTCGGCGAATTCCTCCGGCGAATGGCTGATCCCCGTCGGATTCCGGACGTACAGCATGCCGGACGGGACGAATCCGGCCAGGATCGCGGCGTCATGCCCGGCTCCGGTCGGCAGTTCGGGCGGACTGCCCAGCCACGTCCCGAGATCCCGCCGCAGCGCCTGGTCGAACACGACATCGTCCGAATAGGACTCCCGGGTGATCTCGACCCCGCAGCCCTCTGCCTTCGCCGCCGCGCACGCTGTCTCGGCGAGTTCGTCGACCAGCTTGATCGTCCTCGTGTCACCGGGAACCCGCGCGTCCAGCCACAGGTCCACAGTGGACGCGATGACGTTGGTGCCGCCCGGCGTCGGCACCACTCTGCCGACGGTGGCACGCGCGTCGTCGAATGCCCTGGCGAGCCGCCGTGCGGCGACCACCGTCTCCGCGGCCGGGATCATCGGGTCGCGCCGGTCGGTGATCAGCGTCGCCCCGGCGTGATTTCCCTGACCGGAGAAGGAGAATCGCCAGCGCCCGTGGGCGATCACGGTGCTGCCGACCGCGACCGGCGAGCCGAGGTCGATCAGGCCGCGTCCCTGTTCGACGTGCAGTTCGACGAACCGCCCGATCCGGCTCAGCCGCTCGTGGTCCGGCCCGATTCGTTCGGGATCCAGCCCGGCCTTCGCGGCCGCCTCGGCGAACGTGACGCCGCTCGGGTCACGAAGCGCACGGGCTTTGCCAGCGTCGATGGTACCGGTCATCAGCCGCGAACCGAGGCACGGAACGCCGAACCGGCCGCCCTCCTCCTCGGCGAAAACCACGATCGCGAACGGCTTGACTGGGCGGAACCCCTTGTCCTGCAAGAGTTCCACGGCGGCCAGCGCACTGGCGACACCGAGCGGGCCGTCGAAGGCGCCGCCGCCGGGAACCGAGTCGAGATGGCTCCCGGTGACGACGGCATCCGGGCCGGGCGTTCCCCACCAGGCCCAGATGTTGCCGTTGCGGTCGGTCTCGATGTCGAGGCCGAGCCGCTGCGCGCGTTCCACGAACCACGTCCGCAGCTCGCGTTCGGCGGCGTCGAAGACGTGCCGCGAGTAGCCGCCGCGTTTGCCGTCGGTGCCGACCTCCGCGATCTCGCCGAGCAGCCCGCTCGCCGTCATCAGCCCTCCTTCATGGGCACTCGGACGCCCCGCTCGTCCGCGACCTCGGACGCCCGCTCGTACCCGGCGTCGACGTGCCGGATGACGCCCATGCCGGGGTCGTTCGTCAGCACCCGCTCCAGTTTCTGCGCCGCCAGCAGTGTGCCATCGGCGACCGTGACCTGCCCGGCGTGGATGGACCGGCCCATGCCGACCCCGCCGCCGTGGTGCAGCGACACCCAGCTCGCCCCGGAGGCGGTGTTGACCAGCGCGTTGAGCAACGGCCAGTCGGCGATCGCGTCGGAGCCGTCGGCCATGCCCTCGGTCTCGCGGTACGGCGAGGCGACGCTGCCGGAGTCGAGGTGGTCACGTCCGATGACGACCGGTGCCTTCAGCTCGCCGCTGGCGACCATCTCGTTGAACCGCAGGCCCGCCAGATGCCGCTCACCGTAGCCGAGCCAGCAGATCCGCGCCGGAAGCCCTTGGAAGGCAACGCGTTCGCCGGCCATCTTGATCCAGCGCGCGAGGGATTCGTTCTCCGGGAACAGGTCCAGCATCGCGCGGTCGGTCGCGGCGATGTCCTCCGGGTCGCCCGAGAGCGCGGCCCAGCGGAACGGCCCGTTGCCCTCGCAGAACAGCGGCCGGATGTAGGCCGGGACGAACCCGGGGAAGTCGAAGGCGCGCTCGCAGCCACCGAGTTTCGCCTCGCCACGCAGGGAGTTGCCGTAGTCGAACACCTCGGCACCACGGTCGAGGAAGCCGAGCAACGCGTCGACGTGATCGGCCATCGACTCGCGGGAGCGGTCGGTGAACTCGTCGGGCTTCTTCGCGGCGTAGTCGTGCCAGTCGTCGACCGAGATTCCCTTGGGAAGATAGGAAAGCGGGTCGTGGGCCGAGGTCTGGTCGGTGACGATGTCGACCTCGACACCGCGGCGGAGCAGTTCCGGCAGCACCTCGGCGGCGTTGCCGACAACGCCGACGGACAGCGCGCGCTTCTCCTTCTTGGCGGCGATGACGCGGGCGATGGCGTCGTCGAGGTCGTCGGCGACCTCGTCCAGGTAACGCGTTTCGACGCGGCGGTGCGCGCGCTGCGGATCGCATTCGATGACGAGCGCGACGCCGTCGTTCATCGTGACGGCAAGGGGCTGCGCGCCGCCCATGCCGCCGAGGCCGGCGGTGACCGTGAGCGTGCCCTTGAGGCTGCCGCCGAACTTCTTCTTCGCGACTGCGGCGAAGGTTTCGTAGGTGCCCTGCAGGATTCCCTGCGTGCCGATGTAGATCCAGGACCCGGCGGTCATCTGCCCGTACATCGTCAGGCCCTGCTGTTCCAGGCGCCGGAATTCGGGCCAGGTCGCCCAGTCGCCGACGAGGTTCGAGTTCGCGATCAGCACCCGCGGCGCCCATTCGTGCGTGCGGAACACGCCGACCGGCTTGCCGGACTGGACGAGCAGTGTCTCGTCATTGTCCAAAGTGGTCAGTTCGCGGGTGATGGCGTCGAAGCTCGCCCAGTTGCGGGCGGCCTTGCCGGTGCCGCCGTAGACGACGAGGTCCTCGGGGCGCTCGGCGACGTCGGGGTCGAGGTTGTTGTGGAACATGCGCAGCGCGGCCTCGGTCTGCCAGCTCTTGGCGGTGCGCTGGGTGCCACGTGCGGCGCGGATCGTGCGGGACATGTCAGACCTCCAGCTTGGCCGCGGCGAGCACTGCGCCCGACGCGACGAGTTCTTCGACAGCGGCGATTTCCGGCGCCAGGTGCCGGTCGGGCCCCGGCCCGTCGACGCGCGTGCGCACCAGATCCCGGACGCGGCCGGTGACCGGCGAGGGTTCGAGCGGGGCCCGCATGTCGAGCGCGCGGGCGGCGGTGAGCAGCTCGATCGCGAGGACGGTGGTGAGCCCGTCGACGGCCTTGCGCAGCTTGCGCGCGGCCGACCAGCCCATGGAGACGTGGTCCTCCTGCATCGCGCTGCTCGGGATCGAGTCGACCGAGGCGGGCACGGCAAGCCGCTTGAGCTCGCTGACCACCGCGGCCTGGGTGTACTGGGCGATCATGTGCCCGGAGTCGACACCGGGGTCGTGCGCGAGGAACGGCGGCAGGCCGTGCGACCGGGTCTTGTCGAGCATCCGGTCCGTGCGGCGCTCGGCGATGCTCGCGACGTCGGCGAGCGGGATGGCGAGGAAGTCGAGCACATACGCGACGGGCGCGCCGTGGAAGTTGCCGTTGGACTCGACGCGGCCGTCGGCCAGTACGACGGGATTGTCCACAGCGGACCGGAGCTCGCGGTCGGCGACGAGCTCCGCGTGTGCGAGGCTGTCGCGGGCGCCGCCGTGCACCTGGGGTGCGCAGCGCAGCGAATAGGCGTCCTGGACGCGGTTGCAGTCCGGGCCCCGGTGACTCTCGACGATTTTCGAGCCCTGAAGGGCTTTGAACATCCGGGCGGCGCTGACGGCTTGGCCGGGGTGCGGCCGCAGCGCCTGGAGGTCGGCGGCGAACGCGCGGTCGGTGCCGAGCAGCGCCTCCACGCTCATGGCGGCGGTGATGTCCGCGACGTCGAAGAGCTTGCGAAGGTCCGCGGCTGCGAGCAGGAGCATGCCGAGCATGCCGTCGGTACCATTGGTGAGCGCGAGGCCTTCCTTCTCGGCGAGGACGATCGGCTCGATACCCACGCTCTTGAGCGCCTCTGCGGCAGGCTTGATCTCGCCGTCGTGGCTGACTTCGCCCTCTCCCATCAGCGCGAGCGCGATGGCGGCGAGCGGGGCGAGGTCGCCCGAGCAGCCGAGCGAGCCGTGCTCGTGGACGACCGGGACGATGTCCGCGTTGAGCATGGCCGCAAGCGTTTGCGCGGTGACCGGGCGGACGCCGGTGTAGCCGCTGGCGAGTGTGCGCAGACGCAGCACCATCAGCGCGCGGACGACCTCGGCCTCGACGGCCGGGCCCGCGCCGGCGGCGTGTGAACGGATCAGGGACCGCTGGAGCGCTGTCCGGCTCTCAAGCGGGATGTGCCGGGTGGCGAGCGCGCCGAAGCCGGTCGAGACGCCGTACGTCGGCGTCGCGGCGTGGGCAAGATTCTCGATGTGCTGGCGAGTGGCGGCGAGGTTCTTCTCGGCCGCGTCACTCAAGGCGACGGGCACGCGCCCGCGGACGACGTCGACGACCTGTTCGGCGGTCAACGGCTCCGCGCCGAGGACGACACGAGCGTCGCCGGGGTGCGGCGAGGTTACGGAGTCGGGCATGGGCTCATTGGACAACGTCGTGACGCCTGGTGGGATGCCCCGGAGAGTGGTTGTGTCTGGCATCCCAGACGCGTCCCGTTAGGCTCACCGGAGGAGCAAGGGACCTTTACTCTCGTTCGTTTGCTTCGGCTAAACAAGCGTAAGCAAAGGTCCCTTGCTTCGCTCCGAGGCGGAGGAGGTGGCCGATGGGTGAGAGCAGTGAGGTCCCGGCGCTGCGGCGTGGGCTGGCCGTGCTGCGCCTGCTCGCGGGTCGCGCGGGCCCGGTGACAGCCGCCGCCATCGCCCGGGAACTCGGCCTCCCCCGGTCCACGACCTACCACCTGCTGAACGAACTCGAAGCCGCCGGATTCGTCGCGCACCTGGCCAGCGAGCGCCGGTACGGGCTCGGGATCGCGTCCTTCGAACTGGGCTCGGCCTACCTGCGGCACGATCCGCTGGAACGGCTCGCGGGACCACTGCTGCGAAAACTCGTCGACCGGGTCGGGCACACCGCGCACCTGGGCGTCCTGCACGGCAGCGAATCGCTGTACCTGATCAAGGAACGTCCCACCCGCCCGGAAACACTGGTGACCGACGTCGGTGTACGGCTGCCCGCGCAGCTCACCGCGTCCGGCCGCGCGATCCTGCGGCATCTGCCCGCCGCGCATGTGCGCGCCCTGTTCCCGGCCACCTCGTCGTTCGTCCTGCGCACCGACCGGGGTCCCCGCGCGCTGGCCGACCTGCGCCGGACCCTGACCGAGGAACGGCGGCTCGGCTGGTCGGTCGAAGACGGTCACGTCACCGCCGGTTTCGCCTCGGTCGCGTGCCCGGTCTTCGACCACGGCGCCCGTCCGATGGCGGCTATCAGCGTCACGCTGCGCCACCACTGCCCGGACGAGCCCGAGGTCTGCGGCCAGACCTGGCCGGACCTCGCGGCGGAGGTCGCCGCCACCGCAGTCGAGCTCACCACCCGCATCGGCGGCGTCCCGGGGTGAGCGAGGGACCTTTGCTCACGTTGTTTAGCCGAAGTAACGAGCGTGAGCAAAGGTCCCTTGCTTCCCTCCTGGTCACGGCCCGCGCACGCAGTTGGTGCGATCGGGCCAACTGCCGCCGAATGACTCGATTCCGTAGCTGTCGGTCACTACCGTGGACGACGAGCGGGCACGGGGAGAAGGCCGCTCGTGGGGACGCGCGGTTTCCGCGCGAGGGGGAGGCATCTGCGCCATGGAATGCCGTGAAGTTCATGCACCCGGTTTCGTCTCGCCGCGGTGGTGGTCACGAAGACCGGCCGGAAGGAACCCGGCAAAAGCCGTCAGGCGCGGGCCCGTGTGATGAACATGGCCGCGGAGCCGAGCCGGCGTACCCGTAGCCCACTCCCCTGGTTGACCCGATGGCGTCTCTGGTCGCAGCGGCCACACGTCATCGTGTTCTGTCTGTTCACCGAGGTCGCCACGGCGACTGTCACGGTCTTACTCCTGATCCGGACACCACCCGACGGAAACGCGGTACTGACCTTCTGTGTCCTTCTCGCGGCCGGAGTCGTGCAGAGCGAATTCGGCCGCGAGATCGAACGCGACTACCGGCGGCTGACCGGCCCGCCCTACATCAGCATGTCATCGGTGTGGGTTTTCGCCGGTGTGCTCCTGCTGCCGCCGGCGCTGACGGCGCTGCTCGCCGGTGGGCTGTACCTGCATCTCTCGGCCCGCAGCTGGAACCGGCTGCGCCAGGCCGCGCCGTTCCGGTCGGCCAGCAACGCCACCATCATCGCCCTTTCCGGCTACGCCGCCCAAAGCATTCTCACCCTCTGCGGTGTCGACGACATGGCCGCCGCGGTAAGCAGCGGGTGGACCGGCTCGCTCGTCGTGGCTGCGACCGGCATCACCTATTTCGTGGTCAACGCCGTACTCGTCCTGCCTGCCCGCAACGTCGTGGGCCGGACGGCTCAGGAGCTGTTCGGAACCTGGGGCGACAATCGGCTCGAATTGGCGACGCTTTGTCTCGGCGCGCTCAACGCGCTCACTCTGGCAACGATGCCGTGGCTGGTCGTCCTGGTGCTTCCGCCGCTGCTGATCCTGCAGCGCACGGTGCTGGTCAAGCAGCTCGAAGCCGCCGTCAACCGTGATGAGAAGACCGGTTTGCTCAACATCTCGGGCTGGCGCATCCTGGCCGAACGCGCTCTGGCGACGGCGGCGCAGCGGCGGAGAAGGTTCGGTTTGCTCATGATCGACCTCGATCACTTCAAGCGGGTGAACGACACCTATGGCCATCTCGCGGGTGACGCCGTCCTCAAGGCTGTCGCGGGCGCCATCGTCACAGCGGTCCGTGATCGCGACGACGCTGTCGGCCGGTTCGGTGGTGAAGAGTTCGTGGTGCTGCTGCCCGATGTCGCGGAGCCGGACATCGCCCCGGTGGCCGAGCGTATCCGCCAGGCCATCAGCCGGCTTTCGGTTCTCACCGAGCACGCGACGGTTTCGGGCCTGTCCGCGTCGATCGGGAGTGCGTCCTACCCGCGCTCGGGAACGACTCTGCCCCGCCTGCTCGACTCGGCCGACAACGCCCTTTACCACGCCAAATCCACCGGCCGGAACAAGGTAGTCCACGTAGCAGACCTCGGCTGACGCCCCCGAAGAGGAGCAAGGGACCTTTGCTAACACTTGCCCCGCGACCAGCAGAAACGCAACAGACCAACGCGCCACACAGAACGCTCCCACGCCTGCCAACCGGCACGAACCACCTGACGCAACCACAACGGATGGGGGTCCGGGGGCGTGCCCCCGGCCGGGGTGTGGGGGCCGGGCCCCCACAAGACGCCCGACACAAGGAAGGGGGCGAGCGCTCTCCGCGAGCACTCGCCCCCAGACTTGTGGAGGTGCCGGGAATTGAACCCGGGTCCTCTAGCGCCTCCTCAGGGCTTCTCCGTGCGCAGTTCACTAGGTCTCTACTTGGCCCCTCCGGTCACGTGAACAAGCCGAAGTGACGGGCCCAGCCACTGTTGGTTTCCCGATCAGGCCCCGTGGCCAGGACTGACGGTAATCCTCCTAGCTGATGCCGGAAACCGGGGCGGAGGAAAACCCGGTCCGACAGACGACGCGCTCGCTCAGGCGGCGAGGGCGTAGTCGCGCTGGCTATTGGCCTTGGCGCTTATTGGTTTGCGATGACGCTTACGGTGGTCTCTCGCCTGCACCGGCACGCTTCCCCTGACTCGACGTCCAGAGTCGAAACCGTTCACCCCCTTGGTGTGGGACATAACCTGTACAGCATAACGCGTCTGACTAGCGGTTTGTTTCCGGCGGGTGGTGGGGTTGTCCCTACCTGGGAGATGCCCGCTCACACCATGTCGCGGTGGGCGCGGGGACGGGATGCTGGGGTTCTCGTCCAGGAGAGGAGTCACCATGGTCACCGCATCGGCTACCGGTGAGGCCGGCCGTCACGCCCCGGCGCTCGGCGGTTCGCTGGCGTTCCTGCTGCTGAGCCTGCCGCTCGGCGCAGTTACGTTCGCCCTGCTGGTGGGGCTGGTCCCGGCCGGGCTCAGCACGGCCGTGGTGTGGGTGGGGGTGCCGATCCTGGCGTCGGTGGTCTTGTCGGCGCGCGGTGCCGCGCGAATGGAGCGCGCACGGGTGTACGCCCTGCTGGACACCTACATCGACCTGCCGTATCTGCCGCTTCCGGCCGGATCGCAGTCGGCGCGGTGGAAGGTGCGGCTCAAGGACCCGTCGACGTGGCGGGACCTGGCCTACCTCTTCCTGCTGTTCCCGCTGGGCCTGTTCGAGTTCGTCCTGGTGACGGTGTTCTGGGCGACGAGCCTGGGGCTGGTCGCGCTGCCGATCTTCTACCGGTTCCTGCCTGACGGCGCGTACTTCTTCCCGTCCTACGATCTGCGGTGGATCACGGTCGACTCGACCGTGGCCGCGCTGCCGTGGGCGGCGCTGGGGGTCCTGTTCGTCGCGTTGTCGGTCGCGTTGACCAAGGCACTGGCCAGCCTGCATGCGAAGTACGCGGTGGCGCTGCTCGGGCCGACGATGGCGCAGCGGCACCGGATGGAGAAGGCGTGGAACGAGGTCGAAGCGATGAACACGGTGACGGGATGACGACCGAGGAACAGGCGCCGGTGGAGGTACCGCGGCCGGGCTCGGTGGGCGCGATCCTCTACATGATCGCGAGCTTTCCCCTGCGGCTGATCCAGTTCGTGCTGGCCGTCGTGGGGTTCGCGGTGGGCATCAGCACCGTGGTGGTGTGGATCGGCTTCCCGATCCTGCTGGCCACGACGAGTTTCGTCCGCTGGTCCGGAGACGTCGAGCGGCGCTGGGCGCACAAGATGCTGCGGGTGCCGCTGCCCCCGGTCGAACGGCTGTCGACGGACGGCCTGCCGTTCGTGCGGAGCTGGCTGGTGCGGCTGACGGACGCGACGACCTGGCGAGATCTGGCCTATCTGATCGCGGCGTTTCCGCTCGCGTGTGTGGAGTTCCCGCTCGCGATCGCGTCGATCGTGTTGCTACCGCTGGCGATCTGGGTGCTTCCGTGGGTCGGCTGGCTGCACGGCAACGTGGCACTGGCTTTGCTCGGCCCGAACCGGACGAAGCGGCTGGAGCAGCGGGCACAGCGCCTTCAGGCGTCGCGGGCGCGTGGCGTGGACGCGGCCGAGGCCGAGCGCCGGCGGATCGAACGCGACCTGCACGACGGCGCGCAGCAACGGCTCGTCGCGGTGGCGATGAGCCTGGGCAGGGCGAAGTCGAAGTTCGAGAACGACCCGGCCGCGGTGCGCGACCTGATCGACGAGGCGCATTCGGACGCGAAGCTCGCGGTGTCGGAACTGCGTGATCTGGCTCGCGGCATCTATCCGGCAGTGCTCGGGGATCGCGGCTTGGACGCGGCGCTGTCCGCACAGGCGGCGAAGTCGCCGATCCCGGTGGACGTCAAGGTCGATGTCGAACCGAGGCCACCTGCGGCAGTGGAGACGACCGCATACTTCATCGTCGGCGAGACGCTGACGAACATCGCGAAGCACTCGGGTGCGTCCGAGGCGGCGGTGAAGGTGTGGCGATCGGACACCCACGTCATCGTGGAAATCACCGACAACGGCCACGGCGGCGCCGAAATGCGGCCGGGTGGCGGGCTCGCCGGGCTGGCCGACCGGGCCGCCACGATCGACGGGGTCATCACCGTGGTGAGCCCGGAGGGTGGCCCGACGGTCATCCGGGCGGACCTGCCGTGTGAGTGGTAACCGATTCGTGAGTGAATAGCGGGGACGCTAGTTCACTCACGAATCTGGGGGCCCCATGCGGGTAGTGATCGCCGAGGACGCCGTGCTGCTGCGGGCGGGGGTGACGCGCCTGCTCGCCGACGAGGGGATCGAAACGGTCGCCGCGGTCGACAACGGGGACGATCTGCTCGGCGCCGTCACCGAACACCGGCCCGATCTGGCGATCGTCGACGTCCGAATGCCGCCGACCTTCACCGACGAAGGCCTGCGCGCCGCACTGGCCGCGCGCGGCAAGGTTCCCGGCCTGCCGGTGCTGGTGCTTTCGCAGTACGTCGAGGAAAGCTATGCGGTCGAGTTGCTCTCCGGCGGCGCCGGGGGCGTCGGCTATCTGCTGAAGGAACGCGTCGCGGACGTCGCCGAGTTCCTGGACGCGGTGCGCCGCGTCGCCGGCGGCGGCACCGCGATCGACCCCGACGTCATCGCGCAACTGATGGCCCGCGGCCGCAAAAACCCGCTCGACGCGCTGACCGCGCGCGAGTCGGAGGTGCTGGGCCTGATGGCACAAGGACTCTCGAACACCGCGATCGCGAACTCGCTGGTCGTCTCCCACGGCGCCGTCGAGAAGCACATCGGCAACATCTTCTCGAAGCTCGGTCTGGAAGCCAGCGCGGAGGAGCATCGCCGGGTCCGCGCGGTCCTCACCTACCTGGGCCGCTGACCGTCGCGAGGAGCGAGGGACCTTTGCTCACGCCGGAGAGGAGCGAGGGACCTTTGCTATCGCCTGGCGGGAGCAAGGGACCTTTACTATCGTTGCTTAGCCGAAATAACCAGCGTGAGCAAAGGTCCCCCGCTCCTCTTCCCCGGTAGGCTGGATCGAGCGGTCACCCGTTCCGACGGCAGAACCCGCGGTTCCGCTCACCTACGATGAGCGAGACGTCGCCCGGCCGAGTGAGGAGTCGCGATGACAGGCCGCCCCACCCAGAGCGTCCGCTTCTTCGGCGGACCGCTGGACGGCCGCGTCCACGAACTCGGCGACGACGAACTGGTACCGGGCACTGTCGTCCGGCACATCCATCTCCACGGCGGCCCCAAGATCGAGACGCTCTACGAACTGGGTCTCACCGAAGAGGGCTGGGAGTACCGCGTGTCGGCCGAGTCCCGCTCCGAGCCCGACAGCATCCGCGAGTCCTGATCCCCGCGAAGAGGTAGGGAGAACCCCACCACCGAACGGGCAGAAACCCCCGGGCGAATACGGCAGTCAGCACCGCTGTTTTCCCTGGTCAGAGCGACCAGGCTGAACGCATGCACACAAGCCAGCAGATCGCCCCGCGGTCCGCCCGCGGGGGCCGCGACATCTTCCTCGACGTGATCCGGGCGGGAGCGATCCTCGCCGTCGTCGCCCAGCACTGGATCATGCCCGTGCTGTCCTACTCGAACGGGCGACTCGAGACCGGCAACGCATTGGCCACGCCCGGCTGGTGGGCGCTGACCTGGCTGTCGCAAGTGATGCCGCTGGTCTTCTTCGCGGGCGGCGCGGCGAACCTGATTTCGCTGAGCCGCGCGGAATCCCCGCGTTCTTGGCTCGCCACCCGGATCCGGCGGCTCATGCTGCCAGTCCTGCCGCTGATGGCGGTGTGGCTGGTGGTGCCCGACGTCCTGCGCGGTCTCGGCGTCCCGGACCAGCCGTTGCAGATCGCCAGCGCGATCGCCGCGCAGCTGCTGTGGTTCCTCGCGGTCTACGTCCTGATCGTCCTGCTTACCCCGCTCATGGTCGCCGCGCATCGCCGCTGGGGCCTGCGCGTCCCGCTGGTGATGGTCGCCGCCGGCGTGCTCGTCGACATCGCCCGCTTCAACGACCTCGGCCTGATCGGCTACGCCAACGCCGTGTTCATCTGGGTCGCCGTGCACCAGCTCGGTTTCCACTACGTCGACGGCAGGCTCGGCTCGCTCGGCAAGCGCGGCGCGCTGGCGCTGTCCGCCGCCGGTTTCGGGATCACCGCGCTCATGGTCGCCTTCGGCCCCTACCCCGCCAGCATGATCGGCATGCCGGGCGCCCCGGTGTCGAACATGAGCCCACCGACCGTCCTGCTGGCGTTCCTCGCGATCGGCCAGATCGGCCTGCTGCTCGCGTTCAAATCGCAGCTGACGCGCTTCGCCTCGCGCCCCACCCCGGCCGCGGCACTGGGCTGGATCGGCCCGCGGTTCATGAGTGTGTACCTGTGGCACATGCCGGCGCTGATCGTCGTCTCCGGTATCACGGTCTACGCCCTCGGCTACTCGACACCCACGCCGGGCTCCATCGAGTGGCTGGCGATCACGCCGGTGTGGGCCGCGGGTTGTGCCGCCGTGCTCGGCCTGCTGCTGCGGGCGTTCGGCCAGTTCGAGTCGATCCGCGACCGCACGGTCAGCACCGCCCGCCTGCCCCAGCTGGTCGTGGCCGGCCTGCTCGTCCCGGGTGGTCTGCTCGGCCTGGCGGCGCACGGCTTCGCCCCGCTGAGCGACGGGATCGCACACGGTCCGGTGCCGTGGGTAGCGCTGGCGGCCGCCGGATTCCTGCTGGCGGGCAAGCACATCCCGGTGACGCGGCTGGGCACCCAGTTCCTGGGCAAGGCCACCGCGATCACCAGGAACGCACAGGGCGCGGCGATCAAACGCTGAGCAGCCGTGCGGGCGTGTCGTGCAGCACCGCCCGCAGGAACGGCTCGCCAAGGCGATCGTCGGCTGCCCAGCCGGCGATCGCCTGCAGCTGTGTGGCGTAGGAGTACGGGATGTTCGGGAAGTCCGTGCCGAGCACGATGCGATCGGCGAAGGCGGCCAGCCGCGCCGTCCAGTCCGGGGGCAGCGGGGCGCCGCGCTCGCTGAACGGGACACCCACCATCGTGGTGTCCAGGTACACCCGCGGATACTTCGCCAGGAGGTCGAGCGCGGTCGAGTACTCCGGGGAGCCCGCGTGCGCGAGCACCGCGGTCAGCTTCGGATGCCGGGCCAGGACCTCGCCGAAGATCCGCAACCCGGTGAAGTCACCCCGCAGCGGCCCGTGTCCACAGTGGACGACCACGGGAACACCCGCGTCGGCGAGCGATCCCCATACCGCGTCGAGCAGTTCGTCACGCGGGTCGTAGGCACCGACCTGGACATGTGCCTTGAAACACCGGGCCCCCGCCCGCAGCGCTTCGTCCACTGAGGACTCCGCGGACGGTTCGGGATAGAACGTCCCCGTGGGAACCGCTTCCGGCACGCGCTCGGCGAACTCCAGCGCCCAGGACGTCAGCCACTGCGCCATCCCGGGTTTGTGCGGATAGACCAACGGCGCGAACCGGCGGACACCGAGCGCGCGCAGAGTGTCGATCCGCTCGTCCTCCGTGGTCCGGTAGTGCACCGGCCACGGCATGCCGTAGTGCACCTCTGCCTGGTCGAAATAGGCCCAGACCTTGTCCATCACCGGCTTCGGCAGGAAATGGACGTGCAGATCGACAAGCCCGTCGATACCGAGCGACGCCGTCCAGCGCGCGACGTCTGCGTCGGACGCCGGGCCGGCGCTCACTCGGTGAACCTGCCCTTGAGCGCCCTGCCCATGGCGCGGCTGATGTCGCGCTGCGCGTCGCGTTTCGCCAGGGTCTGCCGTTTGTCGTAGGCCTTCTTACCCTTGGCCAGCGCGATCTCGACCTTGACCTTGCCGTCCTTGAAGTACATCGACAGCGGCACCAGCGAGAGACCGCTCTCCTTGGTCTTGCCGATCAGCCGCTCGATCTCCCTGCGGTGCAACAGCAGTTTCCGGGTGCGCCGCGGCATGTGGTTGGTCCACGTGCCCTGCGTGTACTCGGGGATGTGCACGTTGCGCAGCCACACCTCGCCGTCGTCGACGGTCGCGAAGGCGTCGGCGAGCGATGCCTTGCCCGCGCGCAGGCTCTTCACTTCGGTGCCCTGGAGCACCAGACCGCACTCGTAGGTGTCCAGGATGGAGTAATCGTGGCGAGCCTTGCGGTTCGACACGATTACTTTGTGGCCACGTTCCTTGGGCATAAGGCGACTCTACGTGATTCTCCCGGCTGGAGCAGGTGGTTATCGCCGCTAGTGACGGACGTACAGCCGCAGCGTGACGTACCCGGTGATCGCGGAAATGACCACGGACACGGCCAGCAGGATCGGCGCGACGGGGAACAGCACCTCGAGCATCGTGATCTTCGGGAGGACTTCGCCGGTGAAGACCGAATCGAGGAACGTTGCCTTCACCGCCACCAGGAAGATGACGCCGAGCACCGCACCGACCACGCCGGCGACCACCGCCTCCAGGAGGAACGGTAGCTGGGTATACCAGCGGGTCGCGCCGACGAGCCGCATGATGCCGACCTCGGTGCGCCGGGTGAACGCGGACACCTGGATGGTGTTGGCGATCAGCAACAGCGCGGCGATGGCCATGATCAGCGCGGCGAGGAAGGCGAGGTTGCGTGCCCCGTTGAAGGCGTTGAAGACCCGGTCGAGGAACTTCTTCTGGTCGTCGACCTTCCGCACGCCGGGCTGCCCGGTGTACTCCTTGACGATCACTTCGCTGCGGTCCGGGTCCTTCAGCTTCACGTGCAGCGACGCGGGCAGCGACTCGGGGCCGGTCAGCGCGACGAGTTCCGGCTGGCTCTCGAAGATCTTCTTGAACCGGTCGAAGGCCTGGTCGCGATTCTCGAACACCACGGACTCGACGCCGGCGCTGCTCTGCAGCTTCTGCCGCAGCGACTGGCACAGCTGCTGCGCGCAGTTCTTGTCGTTGGCACTGATGTCGTCGGTGAGGTAGACGGAAACCTCGACGTCGGCCATGAAGTTGGCCTTCATCTTGTCCAGCGTCCGCACGGCGAGCAGACCACCGCCGAGCATGGCGAGGGAGACGGCGGTGGTGAGGATCATCGC
The DNA here is from genome assembly GCF_042739895.1 of Amycolatopsis sp. NPDC059021. Lineage (NCBI taxonomy): Bacteria > Bacillati > Actinomycetota > Actinomycetes > Pseudonocardiales > Pseudonocardiaceae > Amycolatopsis > Amycolatopsis sp. NPDC059021. Next base: position 30,396 of record NZ_JBHYIQ010000065.1, on the reverse strand, counting down.
GATGGTCATCGTGACGTTCCGGCGCAGGCCGGTGAGTACCTCGCTGAAGACGAAACTGGCGCGCATCGCAGGTGGATATCCCTTGTGGTTCGGGGGTTGACGGAGCTGGGCGGGTGAAGGAGGTCAGCGACCGATGCCGTAGACCCCTCGGGCATCGTCGCGGATCACCCTGCCGAGCTGCAGCTCGACGACGCGGCGGCGCATCGAGTCCACGATGGAGTGATCGTGGGTGGCCATGAGCACGGTGGTGCCGGTGCGGTTGATCCGCTCCAGCAGCAACATGATGTCCTGGCTGGTGTCGGGGTCCAGGTTCCCGGTGGGCTCGTCGGCCAGCAGCACCAGCGGCCGGTTCACGAACGCGCGCGCGATCGCCACGCGCTGCTGCTCACCACCGGACAGCTCGTTGGGCAGCCGATCGGCCTTGCCGTCGAGGCCGACCAGCTCCAGCACCTCGGGCACGACCTTGCGGATCGTCTGCCGCGGCTTGCCGATGACCTCGAGCGCGAACGCGACGTTCTCCGCGACGGTCTTGTTCGCGAGCAGGCGGAAGTCCTGGAACACACAGCCGATCGTCTGCCGCAGGCGCGGGACCCGGCGGCGAGCCAGCTTCGCGACGTCGAAGTTCGACACCATCACGCGGCCCTTGGACGGCACCTCTTCGCGCAGCAGGAGCCGGAGGAACGTCGACTTCCCCGAGCCCGAGGGCCCGATCAGGAAGACGAACTCACCCTTGTCGATGTCGACCGACACCCGCTCCAGGGCAGGCCTGGTCGAGGTCTTGTAGACCTTGGAAACCTCTTCGAGCCGGATCACGATTCGGCATACTACCCATTGGGTTCGTTAAGCCGAGGTTGCCCGTGCCCCGGGGGTGAGCAAGGGACCTTTACTACCGCCGGGCGATAGCAAAGGTCCCTTGCTCCTCTTCGGGAAAACCGGCGGTCAGGCGGCCGTGGTCTGCTGCTTGCGCCAGCGGATGCCTGCCTCGAGGAAGCTGTCGATCTCGCCGTCCAGCACCGCCGACGGGTTACCGACCTCGTACTCGGTGCGCAGATCCTTGACCATCTGGTACGGGTGCAGCACGTAGGAGCGCATCTGGTTGCCCCAGCTGGAGCCGCCGTCCTTGAGCGCGTTCAGCTCGGCGCGCTCCTCCTCCTTCTTGCGCTGCAGCAGCCGCGCCTGGAGCACCTTCATCGCCGCGGCCTTGTTCTGCAGCTGCGACTTCTCGTTCTGACACGAGACGACGATGCCGGTCGGGATGTGCGTGATCCGGACCGCGGAGTCCGTCGTGTTCACGCTCTGTCCACCAGGGCCTGACGAACGGTAGACGTCGACGCGGATGTCCTTCTCCGGGATGTCGACGTGGTCGACCTCTTCGACCTCGGGGAGCACCTCGACGTGCGCGAAGGAGGTCTGGCGCCGACTCTGGTTGTCGAAGGGCGAGATGCGCACCAGGCGGTGCGTCCCCTGCTCGACCGACAGCGTCCCGTACACGTACGGCGCGCTCACCTTGAACGTCGCCGACTTGATGCCCGCCTCTTCGGCGTAGGAGATGTCGTAGACATCGGTCGGGTAGCCGTGGCGTTCGGCCCAGCGCAGGTACATGCGCAGCAGCATCTCGGCCCAGTCGGCCGCGTCGACTCCACCCGCTTCGGAGCGGATGGTGACGACGGCGTTGCGCGCGTCGTACTCACCCGAGAGCAGCGTGCGGACCTCGAGGGCGTCGATGTCCTTGCTGAGCTCGGTGAGCTCCTCCTGGGCTTCGCTCTGACTGCCGGAGTCACCTTCGGCCTCGGCCAGCTCGTAGAGCACACCGAGGTCGTCGAGCCGCTGCCGCAGCTCGGAGACACGCCGTAACTCGGCCTGCCGGTGGGACAGCTGGCTGGTGACCTTCTGGGCAGCCTCGGGGTCGTCCCAGAGGTTGGGGCTGGAGGCCTGCTGTTCCAGATCCGCTACCTGAGCGCGCAGCGCGTCCAGGTCCATCACCGACTCGATCTGCGCCAGTTTGCCGGTCAGGTCCCTCAGTGCCGCGTCGAACTCATCACTCACGCCTGCCAAGGTTACGGCAAAACCCACGACCGGTTGCGAGGAACCGGCCGTGGGCGGGGTGAATCAGGCGGACGGGATGGCGTCGAGCAGCTTCAGCGCGGCCTTGGCCTGCGCTTGAGCGAACTCGCCGACGGCCTTTTCATAGGGCCCGTCGGCCGCCTTCGTGGCAGCCTTCGCGTCGTCGAGCTGCTGGCCGTAGCTGGAGCGTGCGGTCTCGAGGAGCGAGGCGCGCTGCTTCGCGGTCAACGACCCGGCGTGCACGAGCCTCAGGATGAGCGGGCTGCGCAGGTGGTCGGGACCGGCTTCGGAGGCCAGCCAGTTCTTGAAGGCCTTCTTGCCGGCGGCGGTGATGACGTACTGCTGGCTGGAACGCGGGCCCTGCTTGCCGAGCCGAACGAGGCCTTCCTTGGACAGCGCCGGGAGCTCGCGGTAGACCTGGCTGCGAGTGACACTGAAGAAGGCGCCGAAGCGCTCACCCGCCCCTGCGACGAGCTGCCCGCCGGTGGCGGGACCGTCGTGGAGCAGACCAAGCAGAGCGGCGGCGGTTGCATTTAATTCGGACACATCCTCTACGTTCCCACTTCTCGGCCGCTGTGTCCACAGTGGTCAGCACATCTGTCCATTGTGGCTAGTGAGATCCGCTCGTTCGGCCCAATCAGGCCCTAGTCCACTGTGGACCCGGCCACGCTGTGCAACCGACCCCGCCAACCAGCCCAACCGTCTCGGCCATCCAGCACAGCATTCACGACACCGGTTGGAAACGTCGTCCCATTTCCGCTTCTGCTTTTCGCCGGTAGCGCACAAAGGCAACCTCCGACGGAGGGACGGACCTTCACGCGTATCGCAAGAACCCCGGTACCTGGCCTCAGAAACACCACAAAAACGAGACCCGGCTTACGGAATCCGTAAGCCGGGTCTCTTCCTCTGTAGCGGGGACAGGATTTGAACCTGCGACCTCTGGGTTATGAGCCCAGCGAGCTACCGAGCTGCTCCACCCCGCGTCGTTGTAAGGAAAGACTACCGGACGCCCTCAGCCCGTTTTCAGGCACCCCTCCCTAACGCCACGCACCCCCGCTGGCCAGCCACAACTCACCCGCCCAGCAGACCCCCTCCCCCGATAGCCGCCCCCTCCATCACCCTCCGCAACCCCTTGGTCCCTCGGCACCCCACCTCGCAACGCCCCTGCCCGTCCCGGCGGCATCAAGGGACCTTTACTAACGCCCACCAGCATCAAGGGACCTTTGCTCACTCTCCCCGGGAGCAAGGGACCTTTGCTATCGCGTGCCACCCACCAGCAACCCACACCCCGCAAAAACACCCCGACTACCACAACCAGCACCACACAACGACAACTGAAGTCCACACCCAGGCACCCGCCCGCTCAACGCCGCCAACACCCCCACCGCGGCCAACCCCCCGAACGCAACCAACCCGCCCACCGCAACCAGCCCACTCAACGCAACCAACACGAGGGGGGATCCAAGGGGGCGAAGCCCCTCTTGGCGGGGGCCCGGGGGTTCGACCCCCGAAGAAAATGCGAAAGAGGCCCGGGGGGGGGGGGGTGGGCGCTGCGTTCGCGCCCCCCCGCCCCCCCCCCCCGGGCGGGGTGCTGGCGACCGCGTCCAGTACCTGCCTGATCATCGCGTCCTGATC
>NZ_JBHYIQ010000065.1:22691-26687 GCF_042739895.1 Amycolatopsis sp. NPDC059021 | reverse complement strand
AGCGGCCCGCGGGCGGGCGCGCGGCGCCCGCCCCCCCCCCGGGCCTCTTACCTCTGTAGCGGGGACAGGATTTGAACCTGCGACCTCTGGGTTATGAGCCCAGCGAGCTACCGAGCTGCTCCACCCCGCGTCGTGACACCTACCTTACGCCCAGGTTTCGGACGGGCGCAAAGCAGGTGTCGATTACGTAAGCGACGTCACCCTCCCGAGGGCGGCGCGCTGCTGCTGGGCGGAGTCGACGACGGGGGCGTGCCGCCCTTGGCCGCCTCGTAGGCCTTGGCAGCGGCGTCCAGTGCGGCCAGGGCGGCGCCCTGGTCGGTGAAGTTGCCGGACTGCTGCGCGGCCCTCAGTTTGCCGAGGGCGGCCTGGATGTCGGCGACGGCCTTGTCCAGCGCCGGGTTGCCGCCGCCGGTGGTGGGTGGCGGCTGGTTGGGTGTGCTGCTGGTCGGTGGTGCCGGGGTCGTGGTCGGCTGGCCGCCCTGGGGTGGCGCGGTGACCACCGAGCCCGCGCCGGGCCCGAAGACCTGGTCCAGTGCCTCGTTGAGGGTGGCCGCGAAACCGATCTTCGACCCGTACGCCACGAGGACGCGTGCCATCTGCGGGTAGTTGGACAGCTGATTGCGCTGTCTGATGTAGACCGGTTCGACGTAGAGGAACCCGTTGCCGACCGGCAGGGTGATCAGGTTGCCGAAGATGGGGGTCACGCTGGGGTTGTTGAACAGGAACCGGTCCTGCGCGACGCGGGGGTCGCCCTGGAATCTGTTCTGTACCTGGACGGGGCCGTCGACCTGGGTGGCCCCGCTGGCGGCGGTGGGCAGCTTGAGCACTCTCATCGCGCCGTAGTCGGCTGGGTCGGACGACACCGACATCCAGGCCGAGAGGTAATTTCGTTGCAGACCTGTGAGCGGGCTCGTGAGCTGGAAGGTCGTCTGGTTTTCTCCCGGCGCGTCGGCGAGGACGTAGTAGCCGGGCTGGTTGGCGGCCCCGGCCGCGCCGGGTGTCGCGCCGCCCTCCTGCGTCGGGTCCTGCGGGATGCTCCAGAAGGCCTGCTGGGCGTAGAACTCCTGCGGGCTGCCGACGTGGTATTTGGTCAGCAGGTCACGCTGCACCTTGAAGAGGTCTTCCGGGTACCGGAAGTGCGAGCGCAGCTCCGGGGAGATGTCCTTGCTGGGTTTGACCAACCCCGGGAACACCTTCTCCCATGCCTTCAGTACGGGCTCGTTGTCGTCGAGCGAGTACAGCGTCACCGTGCCGTTGAAAGCGTCCACAGTGGCCTTGACGGAGTTGCGGATGTAGTTGATCGAGCTGTTCGCCTGGCGCGTGGTGCCGTTGAGCGAGTCGTTGGTCGCGGCGCCGAGCTGGACCTGTTGGGAATACGGGAAATTGTTGAGCGTGGTGTACCCGTCGATGATCCACTGGATCTTGCCGTTCACGACCGCCGGATACGGGTCGCCGTCGAGGGTGAGCCACGGCGCGACCTTGTTGACCCGCTGCCGGGGGTCCCGGTTGTACATGATCTTGGAGCCGTCGCCGATGGCGTCGGAGAACAGGATGTTCCGTTCGCCGTATTCGGCCGCGAAGGCGAGCCGGTTGAACCAGTTGTCGAGGGGGACGCCGCCGCTGCCCTTGTACAGATAGCTGCGGTCGTTGGCGGTGTCGTACTCGCCCGGTGCCTTGCCCGCCGGCCCGCCGACGATCGCGTACGACGGATCGGTGGTGAGTTCGCCGTAGTAGATGCGGGGCTCGTCGACGCGGATTCCCGGTGAGTTCGGCCCGGCGGAGCCGGCGCCGGTCGGGTTCTGGGTATCGCTGGTGGTGGCGATCGGGTAGCCGCCGTCGGAGTTGGCGTCCTTCACCGCGCGGTCGATCGTGTTGGCGGGCGCGGCGACGAAGCCGTTGCCGTGGGTGTAGACGAGGTGCTTGTTGATCCAGGTGGTCTGGTTGCCGGTGAGGCCCTCGGTCTTGATCTCCTTGGCCGCAACGATGTAGTCCTGGGTGCGGCCGCCGATGGTGTACCGGTCGATGTCGAGCTTCGCCGGGAAGCCGTAGAAGTTCTCCCGGCCGACGCGCTGGGTGAAGGTGTCGCTCAGGATGTTCGGGTCGAGCAGCCGGATGTTGGACATCGTGCCGGTGTCCTGTTTGACGTCGGCGGCGGTGGCCTCGGACTTGCCGCTGTAGTCCTGGTACTGGACCTTGGTCATACCGAACGCCTGCTTCGTCGCGTCCATGTTGCGCTGGATGGACGTGGCTTCCTTTTCGTTGGCGTTGGGCTTGACCGAGAACTGGTCGAGGACCGCGGGCCAGGCCACGCCGACCAGGATGCTCGACAGGATGAGCAGCACCAGCGCGATCGCGGGCAGCTGGAGGTTGCGCAGGAACGCACCGGCGAAGAAGGCGATCGCGCAGATCACCGAAATACAGAGCAGGATCAGTTTCGCCGGGAGCACCGCGTTGAGGTCGGTGTAGGTGGCGCCGGTGAACAGGCCGTTGGATCGGTCGGACAACAGCAGGTTGTACCGGTCGAAGAAGTACTCGACCGCCTTGAGCAGCACGAAGATGCCGACGGTGATGGCGAGCTGCGCGCGGGTGGGCCCGGCGAGCTGGCCGCCCTTGCCGGCGAGGCGGATGCCGCCGAAGACGTAATGGGCGATGAGCGCACCGAAGAACGAGATGACGACTGTGATGAAGAGCCAGCCAAGCAGCCAGTTCACGAACGGGAGGTCGAACGCGTAGAAGCCGATGTCGTTGCCGAACTCGGGATCCTTCTGGCCGAACGACGTTCCGTTGACGAACAGCTGCACGACCTGCCAGTCGCCCTGCGCGGACGCGCCGGCGATGAGGCCGGTCAGCACCGGGATGCCGATGCCGAAGAGGCGGATACGGGCGACGATCGCGGACCGGTAGCGGGCCAGCGGGTCGTCGGCGCCGGACACCGGCACGAAGACAGGGCGTGTGCGGTAGGCGATCGTCAGGCTGGCGGCCAGCGCACCGCCGACGAAGAGCCCGACGGCGAAGAACAGCACGATCCTGGTGACCAGCTGGGTGGTGAACACCGAGCGCGCGCCGACCTCGCCGAACCACAGCCAGTCGACATAGGTGTCGAGCAGTCTCGCCCCCAGGAGCAGCGCCAGCACGATCACGGCGGCGATGACGAGGAGGATCCTGCTGCGCCGGGACAGCTTCGGCAGGCTCACGGGGGGCCGGGACGCCACGGCATAGCTCCTGTCTTCGTGAACACGTTCGCAGAGGGCGCACGCGCCCCTGATGCTCTAACTCTACGGATGCCGTGCTGAGTTCCCGGGACCCGCCCAAACCGGACGTGGCACGGCGCGGCGACAGCTCGCCTGGGACGATTGAGCCATGGCACCCAGTGAGCAGCAGCCGACGATCACCGCCATCGCCGGTCTCGCCCGCGAAGTAGAGGAATTCGTCGCCGCAGGGGGCTGGGACCAGCCGCCGCAACTGTTCGCGCTGGTGCCGACAGGCGCGTTGCTGGACGAACAACCGGAGCTGGCCGGGCAGCTGGACCCGGCGAACCCGCTCACGCCGGTCGCGCAGGAAGCCCTGCCCGAGGGTGACCTCGCCGAGGCGCTGGGCCGGATCGCGTGGCCGGATGTCGTGACAGGCTGCGCGATCGCGCAGGAGATCATCGTGCTCCCGCCGGACGTCGAAGCCGAGTTGCCGGATGTCTCCGAGGGCGACGCCGAACGCTTGCGCCGCGCCGCGGCCGACCATCCGCGCCGTACGGAGGCCCGGCTCGTGGCCGCCGTCCTCCGCGGCGGTGAAGCGGCCTGCGTCATGCGGTTGCGCGGAGTGGCGCCGTCCGGTGAGGCGGCCGAGCCTGGGACGCCGGGTGCCGCTGAGGCCGCCGAGGACGTCGTCGACGAGATCATCGAAAGCCCGGACCTCGCGCCGAATCTGCTCGAAGCGCTCAAGGCCACCCTGCTGCCCTGACCCCCGAAGAGGAGCAAGGGACCTTTGCTATCGCCGGGCGAT
>NZ_JBHYIQ010000065.1:14435-22681 GCF_042739895.1 Amycolatopsis sp. NPDC059021 | reverse complement strand
CCCACAGCCCCCCCTTGCGTCCCCCACCCCCCACTCGGAGCCTGGGCCCTTTGACTCGGGCCGGGGCATCCAAACGGACCTTTCCCCCTCTTTTCGGCTGCCGGCTCGAACCGGTTCAGCAGGACGTCGTGGGCTTGCCCGCCTTCAGATTGGCCAGCTGGGCGAGCGCGTCGTCCAGTGTGGACACCTTGATCAGGTTCAGCCCGTCGGGCGCCGCCGTCTTGGCCTCCGCGCAGTTGTGCTCGGGCACCAGGAAGTCGGTCGCGCCTGCCTCGCGGGCGCCGACGACCTTGAACGAGATTCCGCCGATCGGCCCGACCTTGCCGGTCTCGCTGATCTCGCCGGTGCCCGCGATGTGCCGCCCGGCCGCGAGGTCGCCCGGCGTCAGCCGGTCGATGATCGCCAGCGTGAACATCAGGCCCGCCGACGGGCCGCCGACGTCCTGCAGCGAGATGTTCACCGAGAACGGCGCGTCCGCCCGGTCGGCGGCGGTGAGGCCGATGAAGCCCTCCTGCCGGTCCTGCCGCTGCGCGAGCGTGATCGGGACGGTCCGCTCGGGCTGGCCGTCCGCCTGGAACGTGATCGGCACCGACTGGCCGGGTTTCGTCCCGTTCAGCGCGGCCCGCACGTCGCCCGCCTCGACGATCTTCTTGCCGTTGACGGTGATCAGCCGCGCGCCCGGCGAAAGCACGTGGTCGGCGGGGCTGCCGGACACGATCTCCTTCGCGACCACCTTCACCGGGTAGCCGAGATGACGGAGCGCGGCGACCTGCGCGTTGCTCTGGGAATCCTGCAGTTGCTGGATGTTCTCGCGCTTGACCTGTTCGTTGGTCTCGCCCGGCTTGAAGTACTCCTCGCGCGGCGCGAGCGCGTACCGCCCGCTGGCCCACAGGCCCAGCGCGGTGAACATCGTGATGCCGTCGTTCAGCGACACCGTGGTCATCCGCAGCTCACCGGTCGTCGGGAACACCTCGTGCCCGGCGACCTGGATGACCGGGTTGTTCGCGGCGTCCCGGCCGAGCGTGTCATAGGTCGGTCCGGGGCTGATCGCCACGAACGGCACCTTGACCACGGACCCGACCACGGCGAACACCAGGAACAGCAGGCCGCTGACCAGCAGCGTCCAGCCACGCCGGCTCATTCCGCGGGGGCGATCCGCCGACTCGTTCGCCTGCGCGGCGCTGCTCTTCGCGGGAGCGGTCTCCTCGGAGGACTTGGTCACGCCCGACAGCGTACGGTGACCGTGTTCGCTTCTCGGTGAAGGCCACGCTCATCGGCCCGGTTGACGAGGTCGAGGCCGCCGGGCACGCGTACGGTGGACATATGAGCAATCCCCCGTTCGGCTTCGGACCGCCCGATCCCGACAAACGAGGTGACAACGAGCCGTCGGACCCCGGCGGTGCCGAGGCCTTCAATCAGCTGGGTCAGATGCTCAGCCAGCTGGGCCAGATGCTCAGCCAGGCTGGCAGCTCGGCCGGGCCGGTGAACTACGACCTCGCCAAGCAGATCGCGCTCCAGAACCTCAGCGAGAGCGGCGAGTCCAAGATCGGCTTCGCGTCCAGCGGTGCGTCCGGCGACGCGAACTCGGCGGTGCGGGACGCCGCCCATCTCGCGGAGTTGTGGCTCGACGCGGCGACCATCCTCCCCGCGGGCGCGACCTCGACGGTCGCCTGGTCCGCCCGCACGTGGGTCGAGAAGACGCTGCCCACCTGGCAGCGGCTGTGCGACCCCGTGGCGCGGCAGGTTTCCGGCGCGTGGATGCAGGCGTTGCCCGAGGAAGCCAAGCAGGCCGCGGGCCCGCTGCTGTCGATGATGGGACAGATGGGCGGGATGGCCTTCGGCTCCCAGCTCGGCAACGCGCTCGCTCAACTGGCTTCCGAGGTGCTCACCTCCACCGAGGTCGGTCTCCCCCTCGGCCCCGCCGCGACATCGGCGTTGCTGCCCTCGAACATCGAGAAGTTCGCCGAGGGCCTCGAGCTGCCGAGCAGCGAGATCCTGGTCTTCCTCGCCGCGCGCGAGGCCGCGCACCAGCGCCTGTTCTCCCACGTCCCGTGGCTGCGGCAGCGGCTGCTCGCGACGGTCGAGGAGTTCGCCCACGGCATCACCGTGGACACCTCCGCCCTCGAACAGCTCGCCGGCCGGATCGACCCGGCCAACCCGGCGAGCTTCGAAGAGGCCATGTCCTCCGGCTTGCTGGAGCCGCAGACCACTCCCGAGCAGAAGTCCGCGCTGAACCGGCTGGAGACGCTGCTGGCACTCGTCGAGGGCTGGGTGGACGTCGTGGTCGCGGAGGCCATCGGCGACCGCCTGCCGGGCGCCGACGCGCTCCGGGAGACGCTCCGGCGACGGCGCGCCACCGGCGGGCCCGCGGAGCAGACGTTCGCGACGCTGGTCGGGCTCGAACTCCGGCCACGGCGGATGCGCGCCGCCTCGGCACTGTGGAAGCTGGTCGGCGACCAGCACGGTGTCGAGCAGCGGGATCGCCTCTGGTCGCATCCCGACCTCATGCCGACCGCCGCGGACCTCGACGAGCCGCTCGACTTCGCGGAGCGCCTCGGCTCGGCCGATACGGGCGATGTCGACCCGATCGCCGAGCTCGAACGCACCGAACAGGGCAAGGCTGCCCAGGACAAGTCCGAGCAGGATCGCAAGGACGGCAAGGAAGACACCGGCGACCAGGGCTGACCCGCCCTGGTCGCCGCCATCCTCCGTTCCCTCAGTCCTCCGCCGCTATGCCCCATCCGGCGGCGGAGGACAGGCCCTCCAGGAACCCGATCGCACGTTCTGTTTTCGGGTAGCGCCGTACCAGCGCCCAGAACGCCGCGTCGTGCCCCGGCTCGCGCAGATGCGCCAGCTCGTGCACGAGGACGTAGTCCAGGACCCACGGTGGTACCCGGCGGAGCCGGTCGCTGACCCGGATCGTGGCGTCGACCGGGGTGCACGACGCCCACCTCGTCCGCATCGGCGGTACCCAGCGCACGCTCGCCGGGACCGCCGTGCCGTCGAGATACTTGTTGGACAACACCTCGCAGCGTGCGAGCAATACGTCGTCCGACGCCTTCGGCGGCGCCGCACGGCGTGGTTCCGAGCGCAGCAGCTTGCGCTCCATCTCGGTGACCCAGTGTTTTTCCTCCGCCCTGGTCATCCGCGCCGGAATGAGCACGACGAGCGTGTCGTCGTTCCAGTACGCGGTGACCGTGCGATGCCGGCGCTGGCTACGCCGCACCTCTACCTTGTGTCCGGGAGTGTCGGCCGGGGGGTTCGTCTTGCCCCGGCTTCTGAGAGACGGAATCCGTGCTTCGACCACTCGACAACGGTAAGGCCAGACACCGACAACTCCGAGAGCCGAAAGGTCACAGCCCCGACTTGTCCACAACGGCTTCCCCCTGTGGATAACCGGCCTGTTTCCGGACGGTGATCAGGCGCTCACCTGCCATGCTGCGTTCATGAGCACCTCGACCATCACCACCCCGGTGGTGCCGCTGCCCAGGTATCCGGTTCTGCTTTCCGGCCTCGACGTGCTCGAACGCGGGCCCGACGAGATCCAGATCGGGCTGGACCCGCGGCACGGCGTCGTGATCACCGGTCTGCCCGACACGGTGGTCAGCAGGCTTCGCCGACTCGACGGCCAGCGGACCGTCGACGCGATCTTGCTCGCGGAGAGCGAACATCGCGAGCAACTGCGCATGGTTCTGACCCAGCTCACCGCGTTGGGAATGGTCACCGAAGCGGAGCCGCCGAGCCACTCTCCGCGACGCGGCGCCGAGACCGGCCTGTGGTCGCTGCGGGCAAGGCACCACCAGAGGGCACTGACCGAACGACGCCGGAACAGTGCCATGGCTGTGCACGGGGACGGCAGGCTGGCCGTGGCCGTCGCGGTTCTCCTGGCCAACGCCGGGGTCGGGCACATCGACGTCCGGATGTCAGGCACTGTCACCGAACAGGACCTCGGTTCCGGGTTCACCGAAACCGAACTGGGCAAGCCCCGGCGGACCGCGCTGGCCGACGTCGTCCACCGGGTCGACGCCCGCACCCGGACGACCCGGCTCACCAGCGTACGCAGGCCGGAACTGGTCCTGCTCACCGACGCCGTGGTCCCCGCGCCCGAGGTGGCCGACGAGCTGATGAGGAACGGGACGCCGCATATGCCGGTGCGCGTCCGGGACGGCACCGGCATTGTCGGCCCGCTGGTCGTGCCCGGCCGGAGCAGCTGCCTCCACTGCGCCGACCTGCACCGGACCGATCTCGAGCCGTGCTGGCCCCGGGTCGCGAGCCAGCTGATCGGCCATGACCAGCACCCCGATCTCGGCGCCGTCCAGGCCACCGCCGCGCTGGGGGTGGCGCAGGCGATGCGGCTGCTTTCCCCGAGCGAAACCGCTCCCCCGGTGTGGAACGCGACGCTGGAGATCGACGCCTTCGCGGGGAGGGTCCGGCGTCGCGGCTGGGCCCCGCATCCTCGATGCGGCTGCGACGCCTCGGCCGTACGTCATCCGGCGTAGATCGCGGAGACGTCCCCAACCTGCTGTGCCGGCACGGGTTCCCAAGGCAGAATCGCTGGGGTGACCGACTCCCACGACCGTCCCGCCGACCGTGAAACCGCGATGCCCAGCAAGGGCGTCGCCCGGACCGCCAAGCTCGCCAGCCTGCCGCTGGGGATCGCCGGGCGGGCCGTGGGCGGCTGGGGACGGAGGATGGCGGGCCAAAGCGCGGAGCAGGTGAACGCGACGCTGTCCGCGAAGGCCGCGGAGCAGCTCTTCGAGGTCCTCGGCTCGCTCAAGGGCGGCGCGATGAAGTTCGGGCAGGCGCTGAGCGTGTTCGAGGCCGCCGTGCCCGACGACATGGCGAAGCCCTACCGAGAGGCCCTCACGAAGCTGCAGGCCGCAGCCCCGCCGATGGCGGTCAGGCAGACCCACCGCGTGCTCGCCGAGCAGCTCGGCCGCACCTGGGCGACCAGGTTCGCCCACTTCGACGACGAGCCCGCCGCGGCCGCGAGCATCGGCCAGGTGCATCGCGCGACCTGGCACGACGGGCGCGAGGTCGCGGTCAAGGTGCAATACCCCGGCGCCGACGAAGCGCTCCGCAGCGATCTGCGGCAGCTCCAGCGGTTCAGCAGGCTGTTCCAGGCGTTCGTCCCGGGCACCGAGGTCAAGCCACTGCTCGCCGAACTCGCCGACCGCATGAACGAGGAGCTCGATTACCAGGCCGAAGCGCAGAACCAGCGGGTGTTCGCCAAGGCGTTCGCGGGCGATCCCGGCTTCCTGATCCCCCGGGTCGTCGCGAGTTCGCCCAAGGTCGTGATCACCGAGTGGGTCACGGGTACTCCGCTGTCGGAGATCATCGCGAACGGCGACCGCGAGACCCGCGACCTGTCCGGCAGGTTGCTGGCCGAGTTCCACTACTCGTCACCGGAGCGGGCGCGGCTGCTGCATTCGGACCCGCATCCGGGCAACTTCATGCTCACCGGCGACGGCCGGATGTGCGTGATCGACTTCGGCGGGGTGGCCCGGCTGCCCGACGGGATCCCCGCGCACCTCGGGGAAATGACGCGCCTGGCGCTCGACGGCGACTCCGACAAGCTCATGCGGTTGCTGCGCGAGTGCGGTTTCGTGCGGGCCGGCACGGAACTGGACGCGGACGAGGTCCTCGCCTACCTGTCCCCCTTCACCGAGCCGCTGGCCGGGCCGACGTTCCACTTCACGCGCCGCTGGATGCAGAAGCAGGCCGGGCGGCTGGGCAACACCCGCGGCAGCGACTTCCGGGTCGGCCGCTCGCTCAACCTGCCGCCCGAGTATCTCATGATCCACCGGGTCACCGCGGGCTCGACGGGGATCCTCTGCCAGCTCGACGCCGAGATCCCGGCCAGGGACATCGTGGAGCGCTGGCAGCCCGGCTTCGCCACCTGAGTTATCCACAGGACAACGGAAAGCGACCGGAATTCTCCGTTCGCGGACCCGAGTTGTCCACAACCTCGGGAAGCCGGTTCCACCCGGATGGCCGAGCGGTCATGCTCAGATCATGACCATCACGGAACGCGCCGACATCCTGGCGCTCAGTGACCCGACGGCCAGCGGAGTCGTCAACACCAAACAGTTGCGCAACGCCGGGGTGTCCGCGCGAAGAACCGCCCGGCTCTGCGGTCCCGACGGGCCGTGGCGCCAGCTGCACCCCGGGGTCTTCCTGATGCGCAACACCGCGCCGACCCGGCTGCAGATGCTGCACGCCGCGATCGCGCGCTTCGGTGACGGCGTCGTCATCACCGGAGCCGACGCGCTGCGCGCCCACGGCATGAACTACCGGCTCACGGACGAGATCCGGCTGCTGGTACCGGAAGGCCGCAGGCTCACCGCAACCGGCGTCGTGACCCAGCGGACCTCACGCATGCCGGAACCAGTGCTGGTGGACGGGCTTCCCTTCGCCCCGGCGAGCCGCGCGACGCTCGACCTCGCCCGGCGGGAACCCGATCCCTGCAAGCTGACCTACCTGCTTACCCTGCCCCTGCACTGGGGCCTGTGCGAGAAGGCCGACCTGCTGGCCGAGCTGGAGGCGGGCGATAAGCGCGGTTCGGCCGCGGTCCGCGCGGCACTGCGCGGGATCAGCGGACACGAGACGTTCGCGCAGGGCTGGGCCGCGAAGGTACTGGCCGTGACACCGCTGCCGCCGCCCAGCTGGAATGTCACCGTGTGCGATCTGCGTGGTCGCCGGATCGGCACGGCGGACGCGTGGTGGGACGAGGTCGGGCTGGCCTGGCGCTATCGGACGGACACGAACGAACCGGGCGACGGGTTCAGTCATCTGGCCCTGACCGCGACCGGGATCGTGCTGGTGCGGTGCACGCTTCGCCAGATGCAGGAGCGAACACGCGAGGTCGTCAGCGAGCTGGTGCGGGCGTTCGGCCAGGCGGCACGCACTCCACGCCCCAAGGTGCGGACCTACGGCCGGGTGGGGAACGCCGCATGAGCGATGCTTGCGAGCGAATCATGGGCATCATGCTCATGCGCCACAAGGGATTCAATACTGTCTCGCGGAGCGAGGCGAGCGCATGAGCGTGTTCACCAGTACTCGTCCGGGAGTTTCCCTTCGATGTCACGGACATGCTCGCGAGCGCACCGCGGGCACAGCCATCGCGGTGTGCCCCGGTCCCGGTCGGAAACCCAGGAGAGCGCTTCCACGGGATCCTCGTCGCCGGGCCGTGACCGGCCACATCGGTGGCATGCGACCGGCTGTTCCGCGGCGGTCACACCCGCCGTCCACAATGGATCGTCTTGGTGCCGAGCAGGTACAGATCTTCGCGTGCGCCAAGGTATTCGGGCGAGTCCGGGTCGAGCAGGACGTCCAGCGCGGCACGATCGTCGGCAGCGAGGTGATCGCCGGCCCAGTCGGCGATCCTGCGCATGCCGTGCACGACGTACTCCCGCAGCTGTGGGGTGCCCGGCGCCGGGTGATCCAGGAGCACGCTGAACGACATGACGTCGGAAAGCCCCGCGCGCCGCAGTGCGTCCGGCCAGCCGTAGGGCATCGAGACGGCGCCGGGAATCCCCGCCCGCATCCCGACGAACCATTCCTCGCGGGCGGCCAGCAGTCGCTGTTCGAGACCGGGGCGGCCGACGCCGAGGTCCCAGGGAAGGCTGTGCGGCGCGATGCCGCCTTCGGAGATCGCGAGCCATCCGCCCGGCCGTGTCAGCGTGGCCAACGTACCCAGCGCGGCCTGCTGGTCCGCGACGTGATGCACCACCCCGGAGGCCCACACCAGATCCGCGGCGGGCAGGCGATCCGGCAACGCGGGATCGGCGAGGTCGCTGAGCACCGCCTGGCACTCGACTCCCACGGCCGTGACAGCCTGCTCGGCCTCGGAGAGCAACTCGGGAGTCAGGTCCGTCAACACGAGGGTTCCCCCGGAACGACCAGCGAGCTCACGTGCGAACAGAACGCTCATCCCACCCGCTCCACAGCCGATGTCCACGACCGTCGGCGACTCGGGCAGCAGGTCGGCCAGGCGCCGCGCCGCCGTCGTCAGCGCTTCCGCGTGGAGCGCGTCGGCCATCCGCAGTGCCGCCAGGCGGTCTGCCCAGTCGATGCCGTCGTGAGTATGTGTGGCCACCACCACATTGAACACCAACCGCCGCCGCGCCGGCCCGGAACGAGGCGGAGGGGGGGGGGGGGGGGGGGCGGGCCGCGCCCCCCCGACGCCCCGACCTATATCACAGCCCCCCCCGCGGGCCGCGCGGGGAGCCGCCCCCCCACCCCCC
>NZ_JBHYIQ010000065.1:3229-14425 GCF_042739895.1 Amycolatopsis sp. NPDC059021 | reverse complement strand
GAGCGAGTCGCTGTAGGCGGGAGGCAGTTTGTCGGGGTGGGTGGGCCGCGGCCCCGCCGGCCCCCCCGCCCCCCCCCCCCGCCCCCGCGCGCGCGCGCGCGCGGCCCGCCCCCCCCCCCCCCCCCCGGCCCTCCGTTCACTCAAGCCTGTCGATACCGCTCCGCGCGGCGGTTCGCCCATCGGGCTACCCTGCTCCACCGGCGAGCGGCACGAACGCTACCTCGTTCCCGCTGCGCACGGACCCCTTCCTCGAGGTCCCGTATTCGTGCTCTGGACAGTTCTTCGTACAGCAACATCTCGTTGTTCTCCTTGGCAGTGATGTCTTTCAGTTGGGTGGGACGGCGATCCGTCTCGGCGGTTCGCGCCTCGTAATCCCTGGTAGTGACCGGTGCGATGCTCATGCGGCAGCGCTCCGGGCAGAAGTGGCCGGACGCGCCTGGGCCGCGGCGGGCTCGACGACGGCGTTCTTCCGCGGACGCCCACGAGGACGCTTGCGGGCGATCACGACGCCACGCTCGAAGATCTCCCCGCCCCAGACGCCCCACGGCTCACGCCGGGCGAGCGCACCCGCGAGGCAGGCCTCGCGGACCGGGCAGGCAGCGCAGAAGCTCTTGGCCCGCTCCAACTCGGCAGGTGACTCCGCGAACCAGAGGTCCGCGTCGCCTGACCGGCAGGGCAGGTTGAGCTCGGGCGACGCGATCGCGTCGAGCAGGTCGCTGACGCCCGCCTCGGCGAAGGCGTCAGGCAAGGCACCCTCGGAAGCGAGGGTGAAGGCCGAAGGCATTTCAGTGCTCCTTTGTGTCGTACGGGTTTTCGGATTGGCGATGGGACTGGACAGTGCTGCTCCCTGGGGTCGTGCAGCCAAAAAAACACGAAGGCCGCGGATCCGTTTCCGGTTCCGCGGCCTTCGTGAGCCTGTCGTCCTGACCTGGCTGTCAGGAACTTCGCTCCCGTATGGACAACGGAACACGGAACTGCTTGATGGTCGGCAGATCGACGACAACCTGCGGGTACGCCCCGGCCTCAGCCGTGGCGGTGACGAAGGTGGTGTCGACGGTGGCCCACAGCCGTTCGATACGGCGCGTGCCACGGATCGCGTGAGCGCTCACGAACACATCGGTGCCCTGGCGCTGAGCCTGCGCGGTGTTCGCGGCGCAGGACAGAAGGGTGCCAGGGTTCGTGAGCTTCATGTTCGAGATCATTTCACCGGCACCTCCTTCTTCTGTCGCACGCGAACCGCTCCGCGGTCGGCGTCACATGGATCCCCAGTCGGGTCCTTGACGACCCGGTGTGTGCAGGTTATGACCCCTGCCCACCCTGGGGCAACTTATTTTCCGGAAAACTCGTCCAAGCTACGAAGATCGACCCTGAGCAGCGGGTTCGCCGCATGGATCATGGCCGAGACGCGGTCAAGACCGCATGGCCGACCGGACCACGTCGAGCACCTCCGCACCGAAGCGTTCGAGCTTCGTCGCACCGATACCGGAGATCGCCACCAGCGCGACGTCGTCGGTCGGGCGCTGCTCGGCGATGGCCATCAGCGTAGCGTCGGTGAACACCACGAACGCCGGAACCTTGAGCTCCCGCGAGCGCTCCCCGCGCCACGCCTTCAGTTTCTCCAGCAGCTTTTCGTCCACAGTGGACGGGCAGCGGCCGCAGCGGCCGAGCTTGACCTCCATCGTCTCCAGCAGTGGCCCGTCGCACACCCGGCACCGGGTCTTGACGACGACCTGCTTCTGCTGGGACCGGGCGACCCTCGCGGCGGGATGGTCCTCCGGGATCAGCCCGTAGAGGAACCGGCTGCGCCGCCGGTTGCGCCTGCCGCCCGGAGTGCGCGCGAGCGCCCAGGACAGCCACAGGTGCTCCCTCGCCCGCGTGACCCCGACGTAGAACAGCCGCCGCTCCTCCTCGATCGCGGCGTCGTCACCGTCGGCGTGGAGGATCGGCATGGTGCCCTCGGCGAGTCCGACCAGGAAGACCGCGTCCCATTCGAGCCCCTTGGCCGCGTGCAGCGACGCGAGGGTGACGCCCTCGACCGTCGGCGGATGCTGCGCGGCCGCCCGCTGGTCCAGTTCCGCGACGAACCGGTGCAGGTCGGCGTCCTCGACCGTCGACGCGAGTTCCTCGGCGAGTTCGACCAGCGCCAGAAGTGCGTCCCATCGTTCCTTCGCCGCGCCCCCCGAGGGCGGCTGCTCGGTCAGGCCCACCCTGGCGAGGACGGAGCGCACCGTCGTCACCAGGTCGACCACCCCGGAGTCGGCCGTGGCGACCCGCAGCGCGGACATCGCCTGCCGCACCTCGGTCCTCGCGAAGAACCGCTCACCGCCGCGGACGAGGTAAGGGATCCCCGCTTCGGTGAGTGCCTGCTCGTAGGCCTCCGACTGCGCGTTGACGCGGTAGAGCACCGCGATCTCGCTCGCCGCGACCCCGCCGTCGAGGAGGTCGCGAACCCGGCGTGCGACAGCCTCGGCCTCGGCAGCCTCGTCGTCGAACTCCGCGAACCGGGGTTCGGGGCCGGGCGGCCGCTGCCCGATGAGCTTGAGCCTGGATCCGGCGGGCCTGCCGCGTGCGGCGCCGATGACCTGGTTGGCCAGCGTCACGACCTGAGGCGTCGAACGATAGTCGCGTTCGAGCCGGACGACGGTCGCGTCGGGAAAGCGCCGGGTGAACTCGAGCAGCGAGCGTGGCGAAGCACCCCCGAAGGAGTAGATCGTCTGGTTGGCGTCGCCGACCACGGTGAGGTCGTCGCGCCCGCCGAGCCAGGCGTCGAGCAGCCGCTGCTGCAGCGGCGTGACGTCCTGGTACTCGTCGACGACGAAGCAGCGGTAGCGATCGCGGAACTCCTCGGCGACGGCGGCGTGTTCCTCCAGGACCGCCGTGGTGTGCAGCAGCAGGTCGTCGAAGTCGAGCACCTGGGCGGAGTTCTTGATCTTCTCGTAGTTGCGGTAGACCTCGGCGATCTGCGTTGCCCTGGCCGGGATGTCCCGCTGCGTGCGCGAGACCACGGCCGGGTAGTCGTCCGGGCTGACCAGCGACGCCTTGGCCCACTCGATCTCGCCGGCGAGGTCCCGCAGCACCTCGGTCTCGGTGCTGAGCCCGGCGCGGTTCGCGGCCTGGCCGACGTAGCGGAACTTGTTCTCCAGCAGATCCCACGGCCGGTCGCCGATGACCCGGGGCCAGAAGTACCGCAGCTGACGCCGCGCGGCGGCGTGGAACGTCAGCGCCTGCGCCGCGTCCACCCCGAGGCCGCGCAGCCGCGACCGCATCTCCCCCGCGGCGCGCGCGGTGAACGTGACCGCGAGCACCTGACCTGCCGCGACGTGCCCCGACCGGATCAGATGCGCGATACGATGGGTGATCGTCCGCGTCTTGCCCGTCCCGGCCCCCGCGAGCACGCAGACCGGCCCGCGCGGTGCCGACGCCGCGGCGCATTGTTCCGGATCGAGCCCGTCGAGCAGGCCAGGACGACTCTTGGGGGAGGATGCGCTAGCCACCTTGAGATCCTCGCAGAGGGGGCCGACAGGTCCGTGGCAGGGCACGCGGCCGTATCCTGGTCATATGGCGGGAAAGCTGGACAAGGAAGCGGCGAAGCAGGCCAAGAAGGAGAAGCGCGCGGCGAGCAAGGCTCGCCGGGGGCAGATCTTCGAGGCCTTCAAGATGCAGCGCAAGGAAGACAAGGCGCTCATCCCCTTGATGGTGGGCGCGATCCTGGTCGTCACCGGCGTGGTGTTCGGGGTCGGCTTCATCTTCAACATCCAGTGGGCGCTGCTGCCCTTCGGCATCGTGCTCGGCGTGCTCGCCGCGGTGATCCTCTTCGGACGCCGGGTCCAGCGGACCGTCTACTCGAAGGCGGACGGCCAGCCCGGCGCGGCGGCCTGGGCGCTGGAGAACCTCCGCGGCCGCTGGAAGGTCACCCCGACCGTCGCCGCGACGACCCAGCTGGACGCCGTGCACCGCGTGCTGGGCGGCCCCGGTGTCATCCTCGTCGCCGAAGGTGCCCCGCACCGGGTGAAGTCCCTGCTCGCCCAGGAGAAGAAGCGCGTCTCCCGGCTCGTCGGCGACACCCCGATCTACAACGTGACCATCGGCAACGAGGAGGGCGAGGTCCCGCTGAAGAAGCTCCAGGGCTACCTGATGAAGCTTCCGCGGAACCTCAAGCCCGGCCAGGTCGATGCCCTCGAAGCGAAGCTGGCCGCCCTCGGCAACCGCGGCGCCGCCATGCCGAAGGGCCCCATGCCCGCCGGCGCCAAGATGCGCAACGTCCAGCGCACCATCCGCCGCCGCTAACCCCGGAGCAGAGCAAGGGACCTTTGCTATCGCCGGGCGATAGCAAAGGTCCCTTGCTTCGTTTTCGCGCAAAACTGTCGGTCCGTGGTCGCATCATGACGGTGTGGCCATGAGAAGCCTCAGACCAGAGATGCTGGAAGATCTGTTCCCGGACGGCGTGGCCGCCCGGGCGGACCTCGTCGCGCTCGGTATATCCCACGCATCCATCTCGCGCCGGTGCCGGGGCAACGGCCCGTGGCAACGACCGATCCCCGGAGTCATCGTCTTCACCAACCGGGAGCCCACGGCCCGTCAGTTGTTCCGCGCGGCCCTGACTCATGCCGGTCCGGACGCGATGCTCACCGGGGTACACGCCGCACGGCTCCACGGAGTCCGCAATCTCCCTGCCGAGCCACGGGTCCATACTCTGATCCCGCACAAGAGCAAGGTCGCCACTTGGGGCTTCGCGATCGCCGAGCGGACGATTCACCTTCCTGACGCAGTCGATGTCGGCGGGCTGCCGGTCGCACCGCTGGCAAGAGCCCTGATCGACGCGTCGCGGCGGATGGACAACCTGACAAGTGTGCGCGCGATGATCGCCGACGCCGTCTACCGCGGGCTCTGCGATCCGCTTGATCTCCGGAAAGAACTCGCACAGGCCAGCACCATAGGTTCGGCGCTTCCCCGGCTTGTCATCCAAGAGGTCAGCAACGGTGTCCATGACGCCGCCGAGCGGTGGCTCCGTGAGGTCCTCGAGAAGAGCGGCTTGCCTCAGCCGGATTGGGACGTCGTACTGGAGAACGAGTCCGGTGAGGTCCTCGGCAGCGTCCAGGCGTGGTGGCCGGCCGTCGGCTTGGCAGTACAACTCGACATGACCGAGGTGGCGGTCCATTCCACAGGCGAGGACAAGGACAGTCCGCCAACGGGCGAAGGGCTCTTACTGGTACGCCTTCATCCATTTACGCTACGCGACCAGCCGCTGTCCGTGATCCGGGAGCTTCGCGCGGCCTACCAGAGCGCGGCGCAACGTCCGCCGCCTCGGATTTCCGCCCGCCGTCCCAGATCGGCCGCATGACATCCGTGTCACACCCGGCTCCCAAGCGAAAGCAAAGGTCCCTTGCTTCGCTCCGGGTGACTCAGCGCATGCGGATGACTACTGTTCCGGTCAGACGATCGAGCCAGCTGCGACCGTCGGCGTTACGCACGGCCGCGGGGATGATCACGAACGTGAGCACCGTGCGTACGACGGCTCTCCACAGCCCTACCATCGACGCCCCGTCGAGCCGGGCAACACGGATCCCCACCGCCCCCATCCCGGGAGTGAAGCCGAAGAACGCCGCGGAAACGACCGTGATGATCGCCCAGACCACCACCGACCATTGGTTGAAGGTCTGCATCACGGCGGGATTCTGCAGGTTGGGCCGAACGAATATGGCTGTGACCAGCGCGGCTAGGACCAGGTCGATGATGAGCCCGAGCAGTCTTGCGCCACCGCTGGCCACCGCACCTACGCCGGATTCGGGCAGGCCGAGCGATTCACCGCGCCAACGCGGAGCATGCTGATCACCTGCTGCCGCCCCGTCGCCGGTGCCGGGCAGCCATTCGCCGGTCCATCTCGCCACCCGTCCAGGGTATGCCGGTGGCGCAGGTCGCATTCGCCCTGGTCGACTACCCGGTATGCACCGACCCGTTAACACCGGCGAAACATACGGGTGACGGTCGGGCAACACCGCGCTCTTAGCGTGAGCCGAAGAGAGCACTGCCGTACGAGCTCGAACGAGAAGGAGTCACCGAGGGTGCCCACTACTCCAGACGATATCCAGCGTCTCATCGCCGACGAGGATGTCGAGGTCATCGACGTCCAGTTCTGCGACCTGCCCGGCGTGATGCAGCACTTCACGGTCCCCGCGAAGGCCTTCACCGAAGATGCCTTCGAAGAGGGTCTCGCGTTCGACGGCTCCTCGGTGCGCGGCTTCCAGTCCATCCACGAGTCCGACATGCTGCTGCTGCCGGACGCGGCGACCGCGCGGATCGACCCGTTCCGCAAGGCGAAGACGCTGGCGCTCAACTTCTTCGTGCACGACCCGTTCACCCGCGAGGCGTACAGCCGGGACCCGCGCAACATCGCGCGCAAGGCCGAGCAGTACATCGCCGAGTACGGCGTCGCCGACAACGTGTACTTCGGCCCCGAAGCCGAGTTCTACATCTTCGACTCGATCCGCTTCGACTCGGCCGAGCATGCCTCCTTCCATGAGATCGACTCGGTCGAGGGCTGGTGGAACACCGGCGCCGACGAGCCGGGCGGCAACCAGGGTTACAAGACGAAGTTCAAGGGCGGTTACTTCCCGGTGCCGCCGGTCGACCACTTCGCCGACCTGCGCGACGACATCGTCCGCAACCTGACGAACATCGGTTTCGAGATCGAGCGCGCGCACCACGAGGTGGGCACCGCCGGCCAGACCGAGATCAACTACAAGTTCAACACGCTGCTGCACGCCGCGGACGACCTGCAGCTGTTCAAGTACATCGTGAAGAACACGGTGTTCGCGGCGGGCAAGACCGCGACGTTCATGCCGAAGCCGCTCGCGGGTGACAACGGCTCGGGCATGCACTGCCACCAGTCGCTGTGGAAAGACGGCCAGCCGCTGTTCCACGACGAGTCGGGCTACGCCGGCCTGTCGGACACCGCACGCCACTACATCGGCGGTCTGCTCAAGCACGCGCCGAGCCTGCTGGCCTTCACGAACCCGACCGTGAACTCCTACCACCGCCTCGTGCCGGGCTTCGAGGCGCCGGTTTCGCTGGTCTACTCGCAGCGCAACCGCTCCGCCTGCGTGCGTATCCCGATCACGGGCAACAACCCGAAGGCGAAGCGCGCCGAGTTCCGCTGCCCGGACTCGTCCGGCAACCCGTACCTGGCGTTCTCGGCGATGATGATGGCCGGGCTCGACGGCATCAAGAACAAGATCGAGCCGCCGGAGCCGATCGACAAGGACCTCTACGAGCTTCCGCCCGAGGAGGCCAAGGATGTCAAGCTCGTTCCGGGAGACCTCGGCACCGTGCTCGACACTCTGGAGAACGACCACGACTACCTGCTCGAAGGTGGCGTGTTCACCCCCGATGTGATCGAAACCTGGATCTCATACAAGCGCGAAAACGAGATCGACCCGCTGCGGCTGCGTCCGCACCCGTACGAGTTCTCGCTGTACTACGACGTGTGATCACGCGGTAGCACCACCGGTCACGCCGGTGGCGAGGTGCGGAAACGCTCTCGTCACCGGCGTTTCTGTTTTCTGGGCGCGGCGGGGTCGGTCATTCGGCGGTGGACATCACCTTGAGGTCGACACCAGCTCGTTCGAAGCGCCCCCGCGGATCGTCGACGAGCTTGCGGCGATCGAGATCCATCAACCCCAGCGTGCAGGTGATCTCCGCGGCCAAGGTCCCGTCGAGCTTGTAGATGTTCGAATCCATGTGGAACGTCTTGCCGCTCCCGAACTTGGTGTCACAGGTGACGTCGACCACGTCGCCTGCCCGCAGCTCGCGGCGAAAAGCAACGTGCGTCTCCAGCATGACCGACGCGAGCTTCTCCTGGTGCAGTCCTCCCGAGAGCCCGCCTGCCAACTCCATCAGCTCGAGCCGGGCTACCTCGGCATATGAGTGGTACACGGCGTGGTTGAGATGGCCCAGAGTGTCCAGCTCGTAGTGGCGGACCTTCAGCCTGGTCCGGAATGGCTCGCGCTCAGACCCACCCCCAGTGTACGCGCCGCCCCCCACCCCCCGCACACACCCACGGGACCTTGCCAAACGCGGGGCGAAAGAATAGGACCCTTGCTCCTCTCGGTGCCGTGGGTCAGTTTTCGTAGAACAGGCGCTCGACGACGGTGTGGGCGCGGCGGGTGATCCGCCGGTAGGTGTCCAAGAACTCGCCGGGGTCGTCATCGGACGTGTAGCCGAGGACTCGTGCCACAGCCGTCAGGTCGCGGCCCGAGCTCGGGATTTCGTCGACCGCCTTGCCCCGGACGAGCATTCCCGCGTTCCGGACCCGGGTAGCGAGCAACCATGCCTCGGTCAAGGATTCGACCTCCGCCGCCGCGGCAAGGCCAGCCGGCTCGAGCGCGGCGAGCGCTTCGAGAGTGGATGTGGTTCGCAAGGCGCCGACCTCGTGCGCGTGTCGCAGTTGCAGGAGCTGCACCGTCCATTCGACATCGGCCAGCCCGCCCCTTCCGAGCTTCGTGTGCCGGGTCGGGTCGGCGCCCTTGGGCATCCGTTCCGTTTCCACCCGCGCCTTGATCCGCCGGATCTCCCGCACGCGGGCGGCGTCGAGCCCGCCGTCCGGGTAGCGAACAGGATCGAGCATCGCGATGAAACGCTCGCCGAGGTCGGCGTCCCCTGCGATGAAGCGGGCACGCAGCAGCGCCTGTGCCTCCCAAACCTCGCCCCAGCGCGCGTAGTACGCCCGATACGACTCGAGTGTCCGCACCAGCGGGCCGCTGCGTCCCTCCGGCCGCAGGTCCGCGTCCACCACCAACGCCGGATCCGGGCTCGGCGCGCCCAGCATCTGCCGGACCGTTTCCGCTACGGACGAGGCAAAACGCACCGCTTCGGCGTCGGACACCCCTCCGGTCGGTTCGCATACGAACAGGACATCCGCATCGGATCCGTAACCGAGCTCGGCGCCACCAAGACGCCCCATTCCGATGACGGCGATCGCCGCGGGCGTGCGACCGAGTTCCGTCTGTCGTTGCCGGTTGGCCGTAGCCAGAGCGCCCTGCAGCACCGCCACCCACACACTCGAAAGCGCTTCGCACACCCGCCGTACCTCGAGGAGCCCAAGGAGATCCGCACAGGCCACTCGCAGCATCTCGTGGCGCCGCAACGACCTCGCTGCCGCCACCGACGCGTTCAGCCCGGGCTGCCGACGCACTGCGGCCCGCAGCGACGTCGCGACCTCGGCCGGAGTGCGGCCGGTGAGCCGCGCCGGATCACCCAGCAGTTGCAACACCTCGGGTGCCCGTGCGAGCAAATCCGGAACGAGCCTCGACGTGCCGAGCAGGAAGGCCAGGCGCTCGACCACGGCGCCTTCGTCCCGCAGCACGCGCAGGTACCAGGGCGTCTCCTCGAGTGCCTCGGACACCTTGCGGTAGGACAACAGGCCCCGGTCAGGGTCGGGGGTATCCGCGAGCAGGTCGAGCAGGACGGGAAGCAACGCGTGCTGGATCGCGGCTCTCCGGGAAACTCCCGCGGTCAGCGCCTTGATGTGGTGGAGCGCGCCATCCGGCGCTGCGTAACCGAGGGCCGCCAGCCGACTCGCCGCCTGCTTGGTGGTGAGCCGCAGAGCTTCGGTTGGCACGTTCGCGACCGATTGCAGGAGCGGCCGGTAGAACAGCTTCTCGTGCAGCTTGCGGATGCCCTGGCCATGCCGCCGGAACTCGGCCAGCAGTACCTCGCCCGCGCTCTTGCCGCCTGCGGGGCGGACGCCGATCGCGCGTGCCAGGATCCTCAGCTCGGCGGTGTCCGAGGCTTCGGGGAAAAGATGGGTACGCCGCAGACGACGCAATTGCAGCCGATGCTCGACGGTCCGCAGGAACTCGTAGGACGCGCCGAGTTCGGCGGCGTCCTGACGACCGACGTAGCCGCCCTCGCCCAGTGCGGCCAAAGCCTCCATAGTGGACGGTGAGCGCAGGTCCGGGTCGATCCGGCCGTGGACGAGTTGGAGCAGCTGGACAGCGAATTCGACGTCGCGCAGCCCGCCGCGGCCGAGTTTGAGTTCACGCTCGGCGTGCTCGGACGGAACATGGCCTTCGACCCGGCGGCGCATCTGCTGCACCTCGCCGACGAAGTTGTCGCGATCGGCGGCCGACCACACGAGCGGCGCGACCAGCTCGCTGTATTCCCGCCCCAGCTCGGCGTCACCCGCGACCGGCCGCGCCTTGAGCAACGCCTGGAACTCCCAGGTCTTGGCCCATTTCCTGTAGTAACCGGCGTGTCCCTCGAGCGTTCGCACCAACGCGCCGGACTTGCCTTCGGGGCGCAGCGCCGCGTCGACCTCGAAGCAAGCGTTGCCGACGATGCGCATCATCGTGCTGGCCAAGCGGGTAGCGACTGTAAGGTCGGCGCCGCCAACGAAGATGACGTCGACATCGCTGACATAGTTGAGCTCGCGCCCACCGCATTTGCCCATCGCGATGACGGCGAGCGTGTCCTCCGCCTTCGCGCCGACCTCTGCTTCCGCCACCGCCACGCCGACGATCAAGGCAGCCTCGGCAAGCCGGGTCAGCTGACTCGCGACCTCCGCGTAATGCGGATGCTCCAGGCCCGGCTCCACGAGATGGCCGAGGTCGGCTGCGGCGATACCGAGGATCAGCTCGCGGTAGGCGGACCGGAGAACCTGTTCGGCCTCATGACCGGTGACCAGAGTGCCGTCAGGGCCGCGCACCTTCTCCAGCAGCAACTCGGCGTAGCGGGCAGGATCGGTGCTTTTCTTGCCGGTGAGCGAATGCCAGGTCCGTGGGTTGGCGGCGAGGAAGTCGGCGAGTGCGCTGGACGTGCCGAGCGCTCCCAGCAATCGCCCGCGAAAAGTCCGGTTCTCGCGAAGAGCCTGGTCGAGCTCTGCCCAGCCCGCGCCGTCAGCCTCCCGAATCCTGTCGAGTCCTCGGAGCGCCAGGTCGGGATCCGCCGCGCGGGACAACGCGGAGAGCACATCGGCGGCGACCGCACTCGGTCCGGTGGCATCCCACCAACCAGCAGCGCGAAGCTGCTCTTCGGCCCGGCTATCGGTGAAGCCGTACCTCGCCGCGGAAGCGGTCGGACGAGATCGGTCTGCCATCACGCCCTACCGTATCCGAGCGGACGCCGCCGAGCCGTGGGGGGGGGGGGGGGGGGGTGGGGGGGGGGGGGGGGGGGGGTGGGGGGGGGGAGGCGGAGGGGGGA
>NZ_JBHYIQ010000065.1:0-3219 GCF_042739895.1 Amycolatopsis sp. NPDC059021 | reverse complement strand
GCGGAAGCGGTCGGACGACAACGGTCTCCAAACACCCCCTACCGTATCCGAGCGGACGCCCCCGAGCCGTGAGGAGCAAGGGACCTTTGCTATCGCCGCGCGTTAGCAAAGGTCCCTTGCTCCTCTTCAGGCGGCTAGCTGGCGGGGTTCTGTGTCGGGGGCGGAGGGTTCGGGGACGTGGAAGCTGTGTGCGGTGATGGGGCGGCGGCGCGAGAGCAGGTAGATGCCGAGGCCGACTGCGATGCCGACGACGCCGACAGCGATGGTGCCCGCGGTGCCGAGCGAGGCCGTCTTGCCTGCGATGGCGCCGACGATCGCGGCAGCCGGCAGGGTGAACAACCACGCGATCACCATGCGTCCCGCCATCCGCCACCGGACCGGCGCCTCGCGACGGCCGACGCCGGAACCGATGATGCCGCCGGAGCAGACGTGAGTGGTGGAGAGCGGAAAACCAAGCCTCGAGGAGACCAGGATGACCAGCGCCGAGCTGGTCTGCGCGGCGCAACCCTGGGGGCCTTCGATGTCGGTGAGTCCTTTGCCGAGGGTGTGCGTGATCCGCCAGCCACCGAGGTAGGTGCCGAGCGCCAGCGCGCAGGCAGCACTGATGATCACCCAGACGGGTGGCGCCGCGCCGGACGGGAGCAGACCGCCGGAGACGAGGGTCAGCGTGATGACACCCATCGTTTTCTGCGCGTCGTTGGTCCCATGCGCGAGTGATACCAGAGACGCGGAGACGATCTGTCCTATCCGGAACCCCTTGCTGTTCGGCTTGCGCCGGACCAGGAATCGGTAGACCAGGTAGGTCACGGTCATCGCCACCAAGCCGGCGATGACCGGCGAGGCCGCGGCGGGGACCAGCACCTTGTCGACGATCTTGCCGAAGTGGACGGAGTCCGCGCCCGCCGAGACCCACGTGGCGCCGATCAGACCACCGAAGAGCGCATGCGAGGAACTCGATGGCAGGCCGATGAACCACGTGAGCAGGTTCCAGACGATCGCGCCGATCAGGCCGCCGAACACGATGGCTGGGCCGACCTTGGTGTCGTCGACGAGGCCACTGGAGATCGTCTTCGCGACCTCCACCGAGAGGAAGGCACCAACGAGGTTCAGCACCGCTGAGATGGCGACGGCGACGCGTGGGCGCAACGCTCCTGTCGCGATGGACGTTGCCATCGAGTTCGCGGTGTCGTGGAACCCGTTCGTGAAATCGAAAACGAGAGCCGTGACGACTACGACCACGACCAGCAACGAGGGTTGCACCCCGACCTCCGAACCCTGTGGGGATACCTCCCGCAAAGTACCTGACCGGTGGAGTGAACCGTTAACGGCCCGTATGTATTCGAGACCTTCGCCGTTAAGCCAGAGGTAACGTGCGTTGACTGTCCGCAGCAGGCTCGAGTTCACCCTTGACCAGCTGGACGAATCGATGCGCGAACGGACGCCAGGTCTCGGCGATGTCCGCGTGCGATGCGATCAAGGCATCCCGTTCGAACACACCCGGACGAGTGAGTTCCGTCATTTCGGGTTCTTCTGCCGCCCACAGCGCCACGATGTCCGGAGTGGTCTCGATGTGGAACTGGACACCGTAGACACAACGGTTGAATCGGAATGCCTGGTGTGGGTAACGGGGGGCGGAGGCCAGTAGCTCGGCGCCCGTCGGCAGCCGGCTGATCACGTCGTTGTGGAACTGCATGACGTCCTGGATGAGCGGCAGCTCGGCGAAAAGGGGGTCCGTCCACGCGGCGTCCTTCTTGGTGACCAGCGAGGGCCCGACCTCGGGCCCCTGTTCGCCGACCTCGACCTTGCCGCCGGTCGCCACGGTGAGCAGCTGAGCACCGAGGCAAATCCCGAGCGTCGGGACCCAGGCGGCGGCAGCGCGGGCGAGCAGCCTCCGAACGTCCGCGAGCCACGGGTGCTCAGCGTCGTCGTGCGCCCCCATTTCGCCACCCAGGCAGATGACGCCTCCGTACCCCTCGGTGTCGGCCGGAAGCTCCTGGCGATCCGGCAGCCGGACGTCCAAGTCGGCGCCGGCCTCGACGAGCCAGTCCCCGAGTGCCCCCACCGGGTCGGATTCCGACGGCTGGATGATCAGCAAACGCGGCGAAGTCACCAGACCAGCCTACGGATGTGCTCGAGAGTGAGCGAGGGACCTTTGCTATCGCCGGGCGACAGTAAAGGTCCCTTGCTTCCGCGGTGGGGTGGGTTTGGTGTGCTGAGGCGGTCAGGGGGCGGCTTCGGAGGCCGAGACCGCTGTCGAGACGTGCGACCTGCTGGTGATCGCGGGTTCGTCGCTGACGGTGCAGCCCACGATGGGTGCACATAGTGAGAAAGGGCCTTGCCGGGAGAACCCTGTGGGGGTTCTCGACCGGGCAAGGCCCTTTCTCTGATGTTGTGTTCGGCGGTGTCCTACTCTCCCACAACCCTTCGGTTGCAGTACCATCGGCGCAGTCAGGCTTAGCTTCCGGGTTCGGAATGGGACCGGGCGTTTCCCTGACGCTATAACCACCGAAACTCTATAAAACAACACACACAAACTGTGTGGTGTTTCAGAGCTGTAGAGTGAATGCGTAGCATGTTTGTGGGCAAGTCCTCGGCCTATTAGTACCAGTCAACTCGACAACACATTACTGTGCTTCCATATCTGGCCTATCAACCCACTGGTCTGGTGGGGGCCTTAACCCACAAAGGGTGGGATACCTCATCTTGGAACAGGCTTCCCGCTTAGATGCCTTCAGCGGTTATCCCTTCCGAACGTGGCCAACCAGCCATGCCCCTGGCGGAACAACTGGCACACCAGAGGTTCGTCCGTCCCGGTCCTCTCGTACTAGGGACAGCCTTCCTCAAGTATCCTACGCGCGCGGCGGATAGGGACCGAACTGTCTCACGACGTTCTAAACCCAGCTCGCGTGCCGCTTTAATGGGCGAACAGCCCAACCCTTGGGACCTACTCCGGCCCCAGGATGCGACGAGCCGACATCGAGGTGCCAAACCATGCCGTCGATATGGACTCTTGGGCAAGATCAGCCTGTTATCCCCGGGGTACCTTTTATCCGTTGAGCGACACCCCTTCCACCAGGAGGTGCCGGATCACTAGTCCCGACTTTCGTCCCTGCTCGACATGTCTGTCTCACAGTCAAGCTCCCTTGTGCACTTGCACTCAACACCTGATTGCCAACCAGGCTGAGGGAACCTTTGGGCGCCTCCGTTACCCTTTAGGAG
>NZ_JBHYIQ010000064.1:40067-58463 GCF_042739895.1 Amycolatopsis sp. NPDC059021 | reverse complement strand
TTGTGGGGGGGTGTGTTTTTTTACACCCCCCCCCCCCACAACCCCCCGGTCTTGTGTTGTTGTTTCCGGGGTGGCGGGGGCTTCCCCCCCCCCCCCCCCCGATCCGTGGCAGTCTCGTGGGCCGGTCACGTTTGCCAGGGTGTCCATCGGTTGCATCTCGGGTGCCCTGACTTGCCGGGTAGGTTCCGCTAGGTGGCCAGGATGGTGTCGCCCGCCGCGTCGAGCCGCTTCTGGATGCTGGCCATGATTTCCCGGGCCGCGTCGAGGTCAGTCGGGTTCGGGCGTGGATTCAGCGACGTGAGGTTCATGGCGACTTGGTCGGGGTTGGTGAATCCGACGAGCACGGCTGTGTTGGGTGAGCGGTCGAGACAGGCCCAGAGAGCGACGCGGATCAGGTCTTCGGTGCGCGGGCCCATGATGGCGCGGACGCGGTCCAAGCCCTCGGAGATGACGGCGAGTGCGTCGGGATGGAACCAGCGTTTCCGGAGCCGGTGGTCCCCGGGGCCGAAGACGGGCGGGGTCCTGGGGTGGTGGGTTCCGGTGAGCAGTCCTTGTCCGAGGGGTTTGTTGATCAGGATGCCGACGTTGTGCTGGTCGGCGAAGGAGAAGATGCCTTCGGAGCGGGCCGGCGGGGTGAGGAGGTTGTCTCTGATGGCGAGGATGTCGGGCTGGATGGTGTCGAACAGGGCCCTGAACCTGGCGATCTTGTCGCCGCGCTGGTCGGGTGGGGTGGCGAGGCGGTCGGGGGCGAAGCGGTGTGGGCCACGCATGCCGATCGCGGTGATCAGGCCTTCGTCGCGGAAGGAGCGCATGGCCTCGAGGGCGGGGTGGAGCCAGCGGTCGTCGGGGCCGAAGTCGGGGTGGTGGAAGGCGTAGATGTCGAGGTGGTCGGTGCGCAGGTTGTCGAGGGCTTGTTCGAGCTGGCGGCGCATGTGGCGGGGTTCGAAGCCGTGTTCGGCGGTGCCGGCGAAGTAGCCGACTTTGGAGGCGAGCACGATCTGCTCGCGCGGCACCTGGGCGACGAGCTGTCCGAGGAGGCGTTCGGATGTGCCGTGGCCGTAGACGTCGGCGGTGTCGTACAGCCGGGCGCCGTGTTGCCACGCGGTTTCCAGTCCGGCGAGGGATTGCTGGTGGTCGGCGCCGGTGGACCAGCCCATGGGCATGCCGAGGTTGTGGTCGGGGCCGCCGATAGCCCAGCAGCCGATGCCGATCGCGGGCACGGTAATGCCAGTGGCACCAAGCTGACGGACCGGGATCGGTGGCGGGTTCGTGGTGTCGGCGGAGTGAGGTGGGGTCATACGAGCCTGCTCTGATCGAGGATGACGGCGAGTTCGTCCTGGACGAAGTCGTAGAGCTCGCCAGGCTGTACGCAGACGAAGACGGGCACGGCGGCGCCGCGGGCGCGGGAGTGACTGTAGAGCCCGACAACGGCGATGTCATCGAAGCGGTAGAAGCTGA
Organism: Amycolatopsis sp. NPDC059021; assembly: GCF_042739895.1. Taxonomy (NCBI): domain Bacteria; kingdom Bacillati; phylum Actinomycetota; class Actinomycetes; order Pseudonocardiales; family Pseudonocardiaceae; genus Amycolatopsis; species Amycolatopsis sp. NPDC059021. The sequence continues at coordinate 57,005 of NZ_JBHYIQ010000064.1, read as the reverse complement.
AAACCCGGTCACCCGGCCGGTAGTACACCTCGATCCGGGCGCCGCCCGGGTGGCGCAGTGCCCCGTAGGCGCGGCGGGTGGCGACGATGCGAGTGCGTAGTTCCTCGGGTGTGATGTCGAAACGGTCGGCCAGCATGTCGAGGGTGAAGGCGTGGTCGGGGTCGGCGAGGAAGACCCGGATGCGGCTGCCTGGGCGGGCGGCGACCTGGGCGAGTTCGCGGGCATGCAGGTTGCGCCAGGTCTGTCCGTAGGCCACGACGATGTCGAGTTCGGTGACCTCGGCGAAGAGTTGTTTCCATTCCAGCTCACCGAGATAGGTGGCGCCGACGCGGAGCAGACCCGCGGGCTGGAGATCGCGAGTGAGCGCGCGGTGGAGGTCGCTGCGCGGGGGCGCAGGCGTGCTCCCGGCCTGGCCCGCGAGGCGGGTCCAGGCGTTCTCCCAGCGGCGGTCGTCGACGGGGACGCCGCAGGCGCGGATCAACCCAAGGACGAGGGATTTACGGGGCAGGCGGCGCCCGGCGAGGGCGTCTTGCACGGTGCTGCGGGGAAGCGGGACCTTGTTGCGGGCGCCCCACTGTTGCAGGGCCCGGTAGGAGGGGTTGCCAGCGCGGAGGCGGACCTGGCGCAGGCACGCGGCGAACTCGGCGACGGTGGTCGCGTCGAGCGGGTCGATGTCGGCGGTGGGCGAGGTCATCGCTCGCGGGGGCTGACCGGCGGGTGTCCCATATCGTCCGAAACCCTACCCGCCCCGGTGCCGCGAGTGAGGTATTGACGCAGCTGACGGACGTGCTGCCGCCGGGACAGTCCGGGTGTGTCCGGCGGCCTTGTCGGCCACCGACGCGGCCCGATGTGCTGGGTGCCGTCCAACGAGGTTTCCGGGTGGTGGGGAGCACCGCATGCACACGCTGCACGACACCGGCACCGCCGTAACAACCCTGGCCAGGCCGACGACGTCCACGATGACTGACGCGATGTCGCCATTCCACCACCGGCTCATCGAGGCGATTCGCGCCACCACACCGGATGGCGACGTCCCGGCCAGCACAGTGGCCGCGGTGAAGACGTTGCCCGAAACCGATCTGACGGCGCTGTCCGAGCACGTGGCGAACGTGGTGCCAGGCCGGTTCAGCCTCACCGGTGCGCTCGATCGGCGGCTGCTGGTCGCTGAACGTGCGGGCCATCCTGGCAGCTGGGTGGCGGCTGATCTGTCCGGGCAGCCGCACGCCACCCGCGCGTGGCCGGAGTGGACCTCCGGGCGCATGTCGATCGCCGAGCCGCAGAGCTGGCTGTCGCACGCCGAACTGTCGGAGGAGGCGGCGGACCGGCTGGCGCGCCCGCGGGTTCTGCTGGCCTCGCTGTACCACCCGGAATGGTTCCCGTTGCCGCGGTTCCCGCTGGCGATCTCCGACCTCGCCCGCGCCGCGAGGCTGACGCTGCTGGGTCAGGTGCACCTGGTCGACATGCAACTGGGCGCCTCGCTGCAGGACATCCTGCGGTGGATCGACCAGCGCCGGCCGGACATCGTGGGGATCTCCGCGACGTTCGGGCAGCACGATCTGATGCGCGAACTGCTCGACCAGTTGCAGGAGGTGGCTCCGCCGCTGGTGCTCGCGGGCGGCAGCTTGACCGTGCGCAACGAGGCCATGCTATTGCAGCGGTATCCGAGGTTGCTGATCGCGCGCGGGGCGGGCGAACCGACGATCGCCGACACGCTGGCCTACTTCCACCGCGACCGCGCCCTCACCGACATCCGCGGCATCGGCTACCGCGGTGCCCCCTGTCGTGGTGCGCTCGCCTTCGGCCGCCGGGCGCGGCGTACCGCGGTGACACCGAACCGGCTGCAGCGGGACTTCCTGCCCGAACTCGACCTGCTGGACGCCACGTTCGCGGCCAAGGGCGTGGCACAGCTGGAGATCTCCCGCGGCTGCACCAGCCACTGCTCGTTCTGCCCACGCGGGCACAAGGGCTCCTGGGCCGGCGGCAGCACCGACCGGCTGCCGTGGATGCTGAGCGAGATCGGGACGGTCGCCGACCGGCATCCCGGGATCTCCCGCACGGTGTATGTGGTCGACGAGGAGTTCATCGGCCGGGGCGCCGACGCCGTTCCCCGCGCCCGCGCGATCGCGCGCACGATCAGCGACGCGGGGTTCGCGTGGGAGTCCTCGTGCCGGATCGACCAGGTCGTCCGCCCGGACCGCGACCGCGACTGGCATGCGGAGCGCGCGCGGATGTGGCGCGACCTGCTCGAGGCCGGGCTGCGGCGGATGTTGTTCGGCGTCGAATCCGGCGTGACCTCCATTCTGCGGCGGTTCGCCAAGGACACCACCGCCGAGCAGAACGCCCTGGCGATCCGCACCCTGTCCGCGCTGGGCGTGCCGACCCGGTTCACCTACATCACTTTCGATCATCTGATGACCGCTGACGAGCTGGCCGCGACGCACGCCTTCCAGGCCCGCACCGATCTGCTCCTGCGGCCGCTGCCCGAGCTGCCGGTCGAACAGATCGTGGACGGTGTCACCGATCCGGATTTCGTGGCACGGCACGCGACGGGGCGGCCGTTCTATACCGAGATCTCCTACATGCTGGTGTCGATGGAGTGCCTGATCGGCGCCCCCTACACCCGCGCGGTGCAGGCCCGCGGGCTCGCCGGGCAGCCCGACCCCACGATGGGACGGGTCGAGGCGCGCTTCGCCGACTGGCGGATCGGCGTCTGTTCACAGCGGGCGCAGATGTGGGTCGACCGGCATTTCGCCCTCGACTACACCCTCAAAAGCCTGGAGAAGATCCTCGACGGGGCCCCACGGCACAGCGTGCGCGGCGCGCGGATCGTCCTCAAAGGCGCCGCGTTCCGGGTACTCGCCGGGATGCTCGACCTCCTCGGCACCGCCGACCCGGGCTCGCCTGACCCAAGCCTGGGCACCGCGGTCCTGGCACTGCTGGAGCGCGAAGCCTGCGCCCTGGCTATCGAGCTGGTGCCGGCGCTGGAGCAGCTCCTGCCGTCCTTACCAGCCACAAGCCGGCAGACGCTGGAGCACGAGGTCACCCGGTGGCGAAGCGCCGAGGACTGGCGGCTGATCAACGCCAACGACCCATGCGGCACCTGACCCGCCGCCCTTGGGGCGGGTCCAGCACCGGGGCGGCGGATTGCCCCACCACATCACAGAAACCACAATCAGTAGCCACGTCATCACCAAGGTGTGATCGCTACGGGGAGGAGCCGTGACCATGCCTGGCCGCTTCATCGCGCTGGAAGGAACCGACGGAGTCGGCAAGACCTCCCTGGCCCGCCATCTCGCCGACATCGGCTACGACGCCGCTGCCGCCCGACTTGCCCGACCCGGCGCGTCCACCCGGTCGACGGTGGGCGCGGAAACGTTGGTGTTTGTCGGGCGCCGACAGGTCTCGGCGACCTCACGATATTCGGCGACGCTGATGGAGCACCTGTCGCGAATGCTCTGGCACAGCGGCGACGCCCCGGACCTGTCCGACGCGTTCTGGGCGTCGCTGCAAGCCGCGTGGTTCACCGCGCACACCGAGACCGTCCTCGCCCCACTGCTGGAAGCGGGTTTCGATGTCCTCGTCGACGGCTGGCTGTACAAGTTCTTCGCCAAACTGCTGCTGCAGGGCTTCACCGAAGCCGACCTGGACGTGATCTTCGCGCGGGTCCGGATGCCCGACGCGGTGCTGCTCCTGCACGCCGACGTGGGCGCCCTGTATGACCGCCGCAGCACCTTCCGGCCCGCCGAGCTGGGCATGCACGCCGGCTACGGGGCGCTCGACGACCTGGGTCGCGACACCTTCGTCGACTACCAGACCAAGACCGCGCACAACCTGCAACGGTTCGCCGACCGGCACGGCTGGGCCACCGCGCAGCTCGAACTCGGCGAGCCGATCCCCGCCACCGCGGACCGGCTCGCGCCGATCATCGCCGAGCTGCGCGCCACGCCCGGCTCCACACCGACGGCTGGGGCCCGGAGGAACGGAGCCATTCCACGATGACCGCGATCAGCACGCTCGCCGCGCACGGCGGGACCCCGGCCCTCGACATCCCCGGCCCGCACTACCAGTGGCCCGCTGTCACCCCCGGCTTGGAGGAGGCCGTCCGTGCGCAGCTGCACCGGTCGTTGTCCGATCGGGACGCCTCCGGCGTGATCGGCGAATTCGAGACCGCGTTCGCCCGGTTCGTCGGCGCGCCGCACGCGGTGTCGTTCGCCTCCGGCACCGCGGCCATCCACGCGATGAGCCGTGTCGCGGGACTCCGGCCCGGGGACGCGATCATCGCGCCCGCCTACACCTTCCTCGCCACCGCGACCCCGTTCGCCTTCGACGGCATCGAGGTCCGCTTCGCCGACGCCGACGCGTTCGGCAACGTCACCGCCGCGACCCTGGCCGGAAAACTCACGCCCGCGGTCCGCGCGGTGATCGTCACGCACATGTGGGGCAACCCGTGCCCGATGGACGAGATCGCCGACTTCTGCCGTGCCCACGATCTGCTGCTGCTCGAGGACTGCTCCCACGCGCACTTCGCGTCCTGGCACGGCCGGCGGGTCGGCACATTCGGGGACATGGCGGTGTTCTCCACCAACCAGAAGGCCATCACCACCGGCGAAGGCGGCGTCCTGGTCACCGCCTGCGACCGCTACCGCGAACTGGCCCTGCTGTACGGGCACTACAACAAACGCTGCCAGCACGAGATCGACCCCGCCGCCGAGTACTATCCGTACGCCTTCACCGGCATGGGCCTCAAACACCGCATCACCACCCTGGGCGCCGCGATCGGCGTGCACCAGCTCGCACACGCCGCCGACATCGAAGCCCGCCGCCGCGCGGTCCTCACCCGCTACACCACCGCACTGCACGGCAATCCGGTGATCACACCCGCGATCGTGCCCGAAACCGACAGCGACCACGGCCTCTACGTGCTCGGACTGCGCTTCCACCCCGAGCGCGCCACGGTCTCCCGCGACGAGTTCGTCGGGCTCTGCCACGCCGAGGGCGCGACCGAGATCGACGCCCCCGGCTCGACCCGTGACATCAGCCCCGAGCCCCTGTTCGCCCGCCGCGACCCGTTCGCCCCCTGGACACCCACACCGCCACCGCCTACCGACTTGCCCGGTGTGGCCGCCTTCGCCGGCACCTTCCTCAAACTCCCGCTGTGGGGCTACGACGGCGACGAGCCGCTCGTGGCCGGCTACCTCGAGGTTCTGGCCAAGGTCTCGGCGGCGGTCGCCCGATGACCGCCGGCCACATCGAATCCCGCGGCATCAACGGCCATACCGCTGCGCGGCATCCCGTGCGGATGGACACCGACGGGGACTTCGCACTCGACGACCTGCTCGCCCTCACTCCGCCCGCTCCCGCGCGGCGGCTCACCGCGGCCGAGGCGTTCCAGGCAGCCCTCTGGCGCCTCGACACCCCGCACATCCCGGAGTTCGGCCCGCCGCCGCTCGACGCTCACGTGGAACACACCGCCCCGACCGACGACGTGGACGTGCTGCACCGGATCGAAACCAGCGGACTGTTCCTCCCACCAGCCAGCGAGCGGCTCGTCGCCCTGGCTCCCGCCCTCGGCGAGGCGTGGCTGGCCCTGGCCGCCCACTGGATCGACCTGTCTCAGTCGAGCGGGGATCGGCGTTTCCTCAACGCCGCCTGCAAACTCACCGGCGCCGCCTGGCTGCACCACCACCGCACCCGCGGAAGCCGGGACGATGGATGGCAGGCACCGGGCCTCGTCGGTCAACTCGCGGCCGTCGGGCGGCTGCTGGACGAGGCCACCGCCCAGGTGCGGCGCGGCCTGGCGCGCCGGGTTCTGCTGGACGAACCCGCGACTGGGGGCGCGGCAGCGGCGTGGCCTCGTGCAGCGGCGGCAGGCCCGGTCCGGGCACGGATCGTCGTGCTCGCCAGCGCGGGCTCACACAGCGCGGCCCGGCTGGTGTCCGCCGCGACCGACGCGGGTCTGCCCATCGACACCGTGTGCTGGTACACGCCCGAGGACACCCGCTGCCCGGCGCTCTCGAACTACGCCAGCGCGTGGTACCCGCCAGCGCCGCCCGGCCCAGCGCCCGTCTCCACCGTCCCGGACAGCGTCCCGGCGACCACCGCCGTCACCTGGGACGCAGTGGTCGCGGCGATCCACGCGGCGGAGGCCGACCTGGTTCTCCTGGTCGGCATGCCGATCGTCCCGCGGGCCGTGCTCGACGCCCCGAAACTGGGTGTGCTCAACGCCCACAACGGCGCGCTGCCCGCCCAGCGCGGCATGGACGCGGTCGGCTGGGCCCTGCTGCACAACCAGCCCATCGTCTGCACCCTGCACCTGGCCCAGGCCGCCGTCGACGCCGGAGACATCGTTGCCGTCCATCCCGTGCCGGTCGCACCGACCCGCACCCTGGCCGCACGGGTGAAAACCACGCAGCTGCGCCTGCTGCTGGCCGGTGCCGTCCACGTCGCCGCCACCGGCGCGCTTCCGGACCTGACTCCGCAACCCGAGGCGGGAACCCAGTTCTATCGCCTGCACCCGCATCTCAAACGCGTGCTCGACACCTCGCCCTACACCCACCACGACAATCCACAGTGGACGGTGACTTCGTGACGACCGGCCTGCCCCACCCCAGCTTCTCCGCACTCGGCACGATCGACTGGGACGACACCACCTCGATCCTGCACGGCTGCGCCCCGCTGTTCGACACGCTCACCACCACCCCGGACCTCCTGCGCACGCTCGTCGACCGCGTCCGTGGCGACGGGCACCTGGCCTCGATGTGCGAAGGCTACGACTTCATGCACAAACTCGTCCTCTACGACGCCCCCGACCTCACGGTGCGGCTGCGGCTGCACCTCTACCGGGACGGGTTCTTCGACCGGCCGCACAACCACCGGTGGAGCTTCGCCAGCCACATCCTGCGCGGCGGCTACACCCACCGCATCTTCGGCCGCGACGACCAATTCGGTGAGGACACCGACCCGCACACCCTGCGCCCCATCCACGAACGCCGCGAGCACCCCGGCGCGACCTACGCACTGCACCACACCAGCGTCCACACCGTCCACGCCGAGGCCGACACCCTCTCCCTGCTCGTCCGCGGACCCGCCGCCAAACAACGGTTCCTGATCCTCGACGCCGCCACCGACAGCTTCTTCTGGGTCTACGGCGCGGCCCAGGAATCACCCGAACAACGCGCGAGCAAACGCTTGACCCCCGACCAGCTTCACCAGACCATCACCCGCATCCACCGCCTCATCACCACCCCGGCGAACAGCCAACCGTCCGACGACCAGAAGGCAGAGACAGCGTGACCGACGACGCATGGCAGCCGATGCTGTTCGGCGCCACCACCGCCGAGGGCAGCACCGAGGACGGCCCGGCCGACGAGCTGCGCGTGTGCGCGCTCAACGTCAACAGCCCCAGCCCCGGCCGCGCGCAACGCATCGTCGACTGGCTGCTGGCCACCAAGAGCAACACCCTGGTCCTCACCGAGATGCAACCCTCCGACGGAGGCCGCCACATCCTCGCCTGCCTGCAGGCGGAAGGCTTCACCACCACCTGCACCCCCGGCTGGACCGACGTCCGCTATCTCACCGTCGTGGCCACCCGCGGGCTCGAGGCCACCCGGGTACAGCCGGCGGGATTCGATCCGCGCATCGTCGCCGTCGACCTCGCCACTGACGACACGACTGTGCGACTGGTCGGCGTCTACGGCCCCACCAACGGCATGACCCCGGAAAGCAGCCACCGCCGCCGCGAATTCCAGCACCAGCTGCTGGACTACCTCGCCGCCATCCATCACCCGGCCCTGTGCGTGGCCGGCGACCTCAACGTCATCGAACCCGACCACCACCCACGGCTCCCGGCCTTCGAAGACCACGACTACGCCTTCTACACCGGCCTGCTCGACCTCGGGCTCCGCGACGCCTACCGCACCCTCAACCCCGCCGGCGGCGACCACAGCTGGATCAACGCCCGCTTCGGCAACCAACGCCTCGACCACACCCTGATCAGCCCCGGCGCCGGACAGATCACCACCTGCGCCTACGACCACACCCCACGCAGCGAGGACCTCAGCGACCACGCCGCGCTCCTGACCACCCTCGGACTACCGTCCGCGTCCGGTGCGACGACTCGGCGCCCCGGCTAGCGCAGCGCCAGGCGAGCGTCGATCGTGCTAGCTGATCAGCGCGGGGGTGCCTAGGCGGGCCAGCAGCTTGGCGCGGAAGCGGGCCATGTGCGGATCGAAGTGGTCGGGTGCCCACTCGGTCGGGTCATCCAGCACGAACCAGCGAGTGCCGTGGGCTTCGCGGGGATCGGCGACGATCTCCATGTCCTGGTCGGCGGCCAGCACAAACCAGAACGACACGTCGGTGTGGCTGTGCTCGCCCCGGGTCTTCGTCACGGTCAAGAACAACGGATCGTCGCCGAACCGCGGATGGAACTCACCCTCGATCCGCAGCTCCTCCGTGATCTCTCGCAGGACCGTGGCCCGCGGATCCTCACCGTCGTCGACGTGTCCGCCGGGGAACAGCCACAAGCCCGCCTTCACGTGATCGACCAGCAGGACGGTGCGCCGTGCCTCGTCGAGCAGGGCCGCGTAGACGCACAGGTGCTTGTCCGGCGTGGCCGGGCGGGCGATCCGGAACAACGGCGCCCCCGAATCCACCCACCCCAAGGTGCTGGCCTTGTCCTCGGCCTCGCGCTCGTCCAGCGGCGTCACCCCAGCCACCAGCTCATGCACCACCGCGCGCGGGTCCCGATCTGCCACCGTCATCGTCGAAGCCCTCCCGGGGCGAGCCGTGCTCCCGTCCGCGCCGTTGTTCGCAACGGCGCCTTCGCGTCTCGTGGGCGCGCCGGGGACCTTAACAGCGCTCTCCCGCCTGCCTTCGCAGCCCACGCCGATCCGGCTCGGCGCGTCACGCCGCTGTGTCGGCAACCTGCAGCGTCACGTGCAAGGCGGCATGGTCGGTCAGCCCGGCGGTACGCACCGAATGGTCGTAGCGACAGTCGAGCACCGTGTCGCGGTGCGCTCTGCTCACAAAGGCATGATCAAAGCGATAGCCGTTACGTTTCCCTTCCGCAGACGGTCGCCCAAACCACGAATAATCCATCCGAACCGGTTCCTTGAGGCGAAAAGCGTCCTCGAACCCCGCGTGGCCGAAAGCACGGTAGAAGTCGTACTCCCACCCTCCGAACACCGCGTACCGCGGATCATGATCCGGCTCTACGACGTTCAGATCGCCGGTGATCACCACTGGCCCTTGGACGGCCAGCGCGCTCTCGAGATGTGGCAACATCGCGGTGACACGGTCCTGGAACGCACGTTTGTCCACGTTGCGACGGTGTTTAGGCCCCCGGGAGGGGACGTAGAGGCCGGTGACACCGATCTCGGACGTGCCCACCGTGACCCGCGCCGCAACGCAGCGATGCGCCATCGGGCTAGGCTCGACATCGACCCGTGTGACCGCGGCGTCTCGGGCGGCAACGAGCACGCGATAGCGATCGCTCGCAGACGGCTCCGGCAACAGCACTTCGAACCCGGCGTCCAGCAACAGCTGTGCCAGCAGATCGCCTGACTTCCCGGCTGACACCTCAGTCAGCACGAGAACGTCCGCGTAAGCATTCACCAGCCAGGTCGCTTGCCGACCAGTCCGCTGCTCGTTGGCACGCTGGACGTTGCACGTCACGACGCGAATCACGGAGCGGCGCACGGCAGCTGCCCGGGGGAGACTGGCGCTCATGGCTCTGCACTCTAATGCGGCCCGAGAACTCACCTCTCGTCTCGGTTCGGCAGCCTGATCTGTTGGGGGGCAAGAGCATTCGGGCCTTGGACTGGGAGGAAGCCGAGAATGCGGCTCACCTGTGCGGTTGTGGACGAGATCCGCCCGGTTTGAGTCCTGAGTGGACTTCTGCGTCCTCGGCGGTGGCTCCGGGGGCTGGGACACGGGCTGCTGGTCGGTCCCTTCGAGGGCTACGTCCACCATGGTCCGCGTTACCTCTGCACAACGGTAATGTCCGGCGGGTGAAGCTGCCGGAGGCAGCGGCGGCGAGGACTGTCGAAGGCGGCGATCAGCCCCTGGCTGTCCTCGCCGTTGGCGCTCCCTGGGCCCGAGCCGAGTAGGGGTGAGGCGAACCCTTGGTCACGTGAACGAGCGATTCGCGTCGTCCGCGGCGTGGTAACAGGTCGGCGCGGTCGCATATGCCTGCTCGGCGAGGCTCACCAGCGTCTTGATCTCTTCGGCGGCATGCTGGAACGCCGGGTTCGAGCTGACGTGGGGAGCGACTCGTTCGAACGTCGTCGCCGCGGCTTTTGACGTTTCCAAGAGCTGCGCCGCTGCGAGCCATACTTGCTCGGTGAACTCGACGGTGGCTTCGAGATCTTCCTTCACTACCTGCCACGGGGAGGTCACCGCCAACCTCGCATGAGCCGTGTGAGCACGTACGCTGCGAATCCGGTTCGTTGTGACGGAGCGACGTGCGCGGCCAGCTCGGTCAGCCGGTCGATCACCCGTTCCAGAGGGTCGTTCTGCTTGGCGGCGCGCTCACTCGCGGCGAGGCTCAGTGCGGCCTCCGCCGCACGGTGCCGCGCGGCGAGCTGGTCGACGAGCGCGGCGTCCTCGCAGAAGTCTCCGAGGTATGTCGGTGTGCCGTACAAGGTGACACGGTCGCCGTCGCGGGCGACCGCAGCGGCGTATATCGCGCCGACGGTGTAACTGCCTCGCGTCTTGTACACGCGGTGCGCGCCGTCCGGGGCGACCCAGGCGTGTGCGCGTTTTCCCTGATCCACACGTGAGCCGCCGAAGACCCAGCGCTCCGTGGCTTTCTCGTCCTGCTGAGCCTGCGCAGCGGAATCACCATCGTTGTCCATTACGCTCCTTCACTTTTCACTTCTTTCGGGTGGCTGCGGTTGGTCGATGCCGGGCGCCAAGTCAGCAGGGTGAGGTGGCCGGGCAGCCAGAGGTCCTCGCGCAGGGGCATCCCCTGGACCACGAAGCCGTTCCAGTCGAAGCAGAGGCGAACCCCGTCGTACTCCTCGATGAGGTCGCCGATGCGTACCACCACGGCTTCGCCGAACGCCTGGGTCGCAACAACGTCACCGATCTGGACCGTGCCGCAGGGAATCACCCCGAGCGGGCACACGCAGGTGTCCCCGTATCCCGACACGGGCGCCACGGCCGCGCAGACGAGGTGCGCGAACGCCTCGAAGCCTTTCACCGTCATCTCTCCATCGTCGAGGTGACCGGCAGCACGAGGGCAGGAACCACGGCAATCCGGTGGTCGACCACCTATCGCACGCCCTTCGCATGCTGGTCCGAAAAGAATGGTCGCTGGCGAGTACTGGTCATCCGGTGGGCGCAGCATGGTGATGTTGTCGGGTCTTGTCCAGTGTGGCGAGTGCTTCGCTGATGTGAGCGCGGGAATTTCGCTCGCGGAGGGCGCGCTGTGTCAGGCGTTCGGCGATGTTCACGTATCTGTCCACATAGGATGATTCGGTGAGGTAGGTGTAGATGTGGTCTCGGCAGACGGTGACCACCGGGGAGCCTCGGGAGAAGCGGAGCAGTGAGAATGGGCTGAGCAGGCCGGGACGCCGGTGCGGGTCGGCGGGCACGATCCGCACCGCGACCTGGTCGGTGTCGATCAAGGTGAGCAGGTGGCGGAGTTGTTCGCGCCATACAGCGGGGCCGCCGACCTGGTGGGCCAGTGCCGCCTCCGCGAGCATGATCGTGAGGGTGGCCGGGGTGTCCCCGCTGAGCGCGTCCTGGCGGACGAGGCGCAGCATGAGCTCCTGGCCGATTTCGTCGCCGGTGAGGATGCCGGAGTCCAGGACGGCGCGAGCGTAGTCAGGGGTCTGCACGATATCCGGGAGGATTTTCGGTGCCCAGGCGAGGATCGTGGTCGCGGTCCGTTCGTATTCCAGCAGTGGTGCGGGGTATTCGCAGGGGCCGGGTTCGGTCCAGTTCGGATCTTTCACGTGCCGGGCCAGGTTCAGCAGCCGCCGGTAGTCGTCGCCGCGGACGGCGAGGAAACCGAGCACGCGGCTGGTGAGTTCGACGGTGGGAGGACGGACGGCCAGTTCCATCAGGGACACGACCGCAGGTGCGATCCCCAGAGCCGCGGCCATCGCGCGGACGCCGAAGCCGCGGTGCTCGCGTGCGATGCGCAGCCCGACGCCGAGCGCGATCGCGGCAGGCGTCGCTGGTTGTTGTCCCACAGGGTTCCTTACTGTGCTTGGTGATGCCGGTTCGGCCCGGCGGTTTCTGTGCGGCGGGGGTGCGGCACGGGCCGTCGAGGGAGGGCAGGGTGCCCGGGCCAGACGTCCAAGTCGTGTTCGCGGCGGTAGACGAGGTCGCAGTCCCAACAGGTCTGCGGCACGCCCCGGCTGTCGCGCTGGGCCGACTGCTCGAACTCCGCCGCGGCGGTCAGACCGCACAACATCGTGACGGTTTCGCCGGGCTGGGGCACGCGGGTCAGCCGGGCGTGGTGCCAGCGCCCGTCGGCCACGGGGTGGATGGCGTCGGTGTCGACGTAGATCACAGCGTCCATCGCTATCACCGCCTAATTTCGTTGCCATGCGGCGGCACCGCCGCGCGTGGTCCAGCTGATGAGGAGGAGCGCGACGTGCTCGACCGGCCCGGCCACCGTGTGGAGCGGATCGTCGTGCGGACGCTCGGCAGCGTGCCGGCGTGTTGTGGCTCGTGGCGGGTCGACGGTGAGGTCGATACTCATCGTGTCGCGATATCTGCCGCCGGTACGCGTCCCGTCCATTTTTACGGGCGCGGTTGTGCGGGTGGGAACGGAACGCCAGCTCCACCCGTCGGTGGCCAAGGTGTTCAGCGTGGGCGTGATTTGCTCCAGCGCCGCCCGGCGCCGCTCCCGGATCAGGCGGCCGTCAGGGTCGCTCGGGGTGAAGTGGGCTGTCATCGTGCCTTCTCGGTCGGTTGTTCGGATGTGTCGGGCGCAGGAGAAGTCGTCCGGGATGCCACAGCGGTGGCCGGGCCGATGGCTCTGCGGGGCAAGGCGGCGCGCCGGTGCAGCAGGCAGCTGTAGTGCCGGAGTTCGCGGGTGGTGGGATGCCGTCGGTGTCGCGGTAGGCCACCGATATCCGGTGCTCGGGGTGGTGCTCGATGAGGATGCGGATGCCGAGGTGGCGCCCCGCAGTGACGAGCGTGGCTTCCCAGTGGCTGCGGCCGGATCGGGATGCTGGTACCGGCCCGCATCGGAGCGATGGTGAGCGTCATGGCTGCTCCGGACTCGGCTGGAGGGCGTCGAGGGTGGTCTGGACTCGATGCGTTGCTGCGGTGTCGTGCCGGTCGCGGTGGATGGCGTGCGCGCCGAGCAGCCGTTCGCGGGCTTCCTCGAGTTCTCCGGTCGCCAGCAGGGCGTCGGCGAGGTGTTCGAGGGCGTCGGCGAGGTCGGCGGTGGAGGCGGGGGTGTTGTCGGTGGCCAGGTCGGTGATGGCCGCGCGCAGGCGGGCGATGGCGTGTTCGGGTTCTCGCGCGTGCAGGTGTGCTTGGCCGAGGTGGACGCGGATCCGCGCGGACAGCACGGGATCACCGAGTTCGTCGGCGAGCTGGGTGGCGTGGTCGAGGGCGCCGATCGCGGAGCGCGGCATGCCGAGGGCGAGGTAGGTCTCGCCGAGGCGGCGCTGGTAGATCACCGCGGCCCGGGTGCGGGCGGTGGTGAGCCGGAGGGCGTCGCGGATGTGGGAGAGCGCGGCGAATGGACGGTCTTGGGCGAGCATGCACTGCGCGAGCTGGTCGCGGGCGTGGGCTTCCAGGTCGGTGTCGCCGGTCTCATCGGCCAGGCGCAGCGCGCGCATGCCGTGGAGGTAGGCGAGGCGGGGCTGGCGGGCGAGTAGCTCGCCGGCCCCGGCTTGCAGGTGCATGCGGGCTTCGGCGCGCGGGTCACCGGCGTGGCGGGCGGCGGCCAGCCCGCAGTCGTGGAGACGCCGCCACGTGTCGATCGGCCGGGCCCACTCCAGATACGACCAGGTCGCCTCGACGATCTGCCAGCACAGCGTGCACCAGCCCAGCGCGTGGCAGTCGAGGACGGCCGCGACGATGTTGTCCATGTCGGACTCGAACCAGCCTCGCGCGGCCGCGGCGTCCGGGAATGGTGACGGGGCGGGAAGATCGTTATAGGCCGGGGAGATATGGGGGCGGTGCGGGTCCAGGACGGCGTCGGCGGCCGTGGCGGTGGCGCGGTAGTGGGTTACCAGGCGTCGCAGCGCGGCGAGGGTGTCCTCGGTCTCGTCGCAGGACTGGCGCAGCTCGGTGGCGTGCTGGTAGGCGCGCAGGTCGAACCCGAACCGGCCGCCCTGGTGCTCGGTGAGCAGGGTGGCCTCGGCGAGCCGGTCCAGTAACGCCTGGGTGGCGGCGCGGGGGCGGTCCAGCATCGCGGCGGCGGCCTCGATGGTCAGCCACGGGCCGCGGTGCAAGGACAGGTAGCGGTAGGCGCGGGCGGCCTCGGGATCGAGATCGGCGTAGGCGGTGTCGAAGATCGTGCGCATCGGATATGCCCTCCAGGGCAGCGAGGTCGGCCAGCCGGGGGCCGGGGCGATCGCCGCGGCCAGCTCCGCGACGCTGCGACCCGGGTGGGCACGCAGAGAAGTGCCGACGATCGCGAGAGCTCGCGGGGACCCGCCGCAGGCGTCGACGAGCGCGGCGGTGGCGGCCGGGTCGTCATCGAGCCGGGCTGTCCCGGCGAGGCGGCGTAGCAGCGTCGCCGCCGGTCCCGGGGGGAGCGGGTCCAGCGGGAGCGTGTAGGCGTCCCAAGCCTCGACGAGGTCGTGGATCCCGATGGTGCCCTCGCGGGCGGTCAGCAGCAGAAGACCGCCCGCTGCGGAGGGGAGCAGGGCACGGACGTGGAGCCAGTCGACGACGTTGTCGCCCAGCACCGCCACCGGCCGGGCCGCGGTGATCTCGCGGTAGAGCGCGCGCAGCCGCGTGCGGTCGGCGGGGACGGCGTCGGCGGGAACACCGAGTGCCCGCAGGAACCCGCCGAGGATCTCGGTGACGTGGGGCACGGCGAGCCGCCCAGCGGTGCTCAGCTGCGCGTACAGGATCCCGCCGGGGTAGCGATCGGCGTGCTGGGACAGGAACCGGGCCGCCAGCGTGGTGGCCCCGCACCCAGGCGGTCCGCCGAGCACCACGATGACGGGCCCGGCATCGGTATCGTCGATGGCGTCGCAGAGCTGGGCGAGTTCCTCGTCCCGGCCGGTGAACGTCGACGGGACGAGGGGCAGCCGGTACGGGGCCTGGGGCTGCCGGGATGACCCCGCTCCCACATGTGAAGGAACGGCTTCGTGCACGGCGGCGGTGTGCGGCGGCTGTCCGCAGCCCGTGTTCTCCAGTGCCGTGTCTTGCGCTTGGCCGTCCATCAGCGGTTGCCCGTCATGGGTGTGGCGCGGGCGGGCAGGTGCTCGGGCAGGTAGAGGTAGCGACGCGGACACTGGTCGCCGTCGCGGGTCTCGAGCCGGTCGGCGATCTTGTGGCGTTCGCGGAGGGTGTGGTAGTCGGGGTAGGCGAGGTCGGGGGAGCCGATCCCGGCCAGGGTCAGCATCGTCTCGTAGGTCAGGCCCTCGGGGTGCTCGGCGAGGACGGCGAGCAGCTTCATGCCGTAGTGCAAGGTGGTCGGCATCGGAGTGTCCTTTCACAAGCAGAGCGGAGCGGCGGCTGGTGTGTCGGCGACGCGGATTCGGCGGCGGGATCTAGAGCTCGTCGTCGAACCACCCCGTGGGCGGGGCGCTGTTCGGCGGCAAGGTCGGGCCGCGGTGGTGGTGGGACGGTGGGGACGGGAAAAATCCGGCGCGGGCGCCGGAAGGCCGAGAAGATCGGTGATCACCTCGACGGCCGGGCCGACGCGCGCCCACATCCGCACGATCCGGCCCCGTCGGTGCGGTGGTGCGGGCTCGAGCGCGACGCGGTAGCCCCACGCGTCGTCGGGATCGAAGACGAACACCACATCACGCACGGCCCGCCAGTGCCGGAGAAACATCCGAGCGTCCACATCGGACACCTGCTGTGGTGAGTGCGGGGTGCGCGGGGGCTGGGTCAGGATCGGGATCTCGAGGAAGCCCGCCGACAGCAGCGCGTGCACGGCGGCCGGGAACGGGCCAGGGGCCGGGCGGGTCATCGGGCCGCCCTCAGGGTGAGGGCGATGGCGGGGAGTTCGTCGAGCCAGGGCAGCCGGGTGCCGTCCAGGGCGTCGGCGTAGCGCGGCGCGGTGGCGCGCCGCGCCGCGTCCCATCGGGCCTCCCAGTGCGAGGACACCCGCGCGGGCCAGCCCAGGACCTGGATCGGCGTGTATCGCTGCCGCGCCGCCGCCGTGATCACGTCGATCCGGCGCGGGGTCAGGTCGGCGCACGCGCACACGGGAGCGGCTTCGGCGAGCGCGCAGCAGGTCAGCACCGCCCCCAGAAACCTGCGGTCGGTGCGCGGCTCGACGCACTGCCAGGCCCGGTCCAACGGCGAGCGAGACAGCCGTATCCGGCCATGGCGCCCGGCCGCGACCCGGGACGGAACGCACCGGGACGCCAGGCAGGCCGCGAGGGTGTCGGCGGGCGCGGTGGTGGTGCACGCAGATGTGGCCATAACAGTTCCTCGCAGACGGTGTGGGCGTGACGGGGTGCCGCGTGAGAACGATGTCTCTCACGCGCATCGGGTGATATGCGGTTGTCTCGTGTCCTTTTCTGGTTAGTCCACTGTGGATGGTGACTGGCAGGTGAGCTGGTCGGCGTGGTCGCCGAAGTGTGTGAGAAGCCCGGTGACGAAGCCGAGCTCGTGGATAGTGCGGCTGAGGCACGGGATGGTGGCGGCGCAGGCTCTCGGTTCCGGTCGCGCTGGATCGGCTCGCGGTGGCGGGGACTGCCTCGGGGGGGGGGGGGCGGCGGGCGGGGGCGGCGGGGGGCGCGGGGGCCCCCGCGCGCCGCGCCCGCCGCGCGCGCGCGCGCC
>NZ_JBHYIQ010000064.1:0-40057 GCF_042739895.1 Amycolatopsis sp. NPDC059021 | reverse complement strand
GGGCGGTGGTTGGGGTGGGGGGGGGGTGTGGTGCGGGGGGGGGGGGGGGCTCGGGCCGGGGGGGGGGCCGGGGTGTGGGGGCCCCCCCGGGCGCGGGCCGACCCGGCACCGTCCGGGGCGCCGTGCGGCGGCCGCGCCGGGCGGTGGAGCAGTGGGTCGGCCATACGGTGCACGACCCGGGGCCGGAGGGGGTCGTGCGCGAAGCGGGGGTCATCGGATCGTCACCGCCACGGTGGCCACCATCCCCGTCGCCTGGCTCGGCGGGCCGGGCCGCAACTGGGGGCCGTCGGGCCACCACTGGTCGCACGGGACGAACCCGGCTGGCGCGGGGTGGGGTCCGGAGGGGATCGGGGTGACCGTGGCGGGCAGTAGCTGATCCAGTTCGTGGATCGGCCGGAAGCGCGTTTCGCCGAACGCGAACTCCAGGGCTTCGCGGACGCGACGGGCGGCCGCTGCACCCGTGGGCGCGGTGTAGGCGGAGAGCACCAGGACACTGCTGGGGGCCAGGAGCGCGGCATAGTCGGCGAGCACGGCGGCGGCGGTGTCGTCGTCGCAGTGGCTGATCGCCGTGCCCAGTTGCACTACGACCGGTTCGGCGAAGTCCAGAACGACGCCGTCGTCGCCGTCGAGACCGGTCAGGGTGTGCGGGGCGAGGACGTCGCCTGCGGCAACGTCGACCTGGTGCGGCAGGTCGGACAGCCAGGCTCGAGCGCGGGCGAGCGTGACCGGGTCACACCCGACATACAGCACAGACGTGCCCGGGCGGTAGCGGTTGATCACCGCGTGCAGCGGTTCCCACCAGGCGGGGGCGACCATCAGGTCGGCCAAGAGGTACTGGGCGGGCGCGGCAGTTGTGGCGAGATGTCGCAGCGCCCGCAGCGCAGACTCGTAGGGTGCGGAGGCCAGCACGTCGGCACCCGCGACGGCGGCCCGCACCTTATCGGCCACCCATTGGTCGATGTCGTACGGATGCGGTTCACCCAGCAACGCTTCGAGGACCCGGGCCGGGGACGGCTGAAGCTCGTCACCGCCTGGTCGAGCGAGATACCGGCCACGAACTGCGGGCGTGCCGGTCAAGACGTGGGAAACCAACGCACGGGGACCCGCGTCGATGGTGGCTGTCATCGCGTCTCCTGATCGCGGATCACTGCTGTTCGTGTCCGCGCCGTAGCGGCGGGGCCGCGTCGGCTGCGGTGTCGCCGCACGGCGCCTATAAACCCGGCGTTGCAACGGCAAAAGCGTCCAGCGAATCGGCTGCCACAAAGATCAGCCTGTCCGCACATGATGAGTACCTCGCAAGGAAAAGGAAGCGGTGGAGGCGGTTTGTCGGGGATAGCCGCCTCCACCGCCGCTTGGGGCGGCAGACGAGAGAGGGAGCCTGGGCGCGCATTCCTTTGGGGGCGCGGGGAAGCGCGTGCCGTCAGGCTCGACCCCACCCGCCCGCCGCCGATGTGCCCGGAGCGCAGCCGCGCCTGCTGTCACGCGCGCCCACGGGCTGGCTTGGGCGCTGTCAGTCAGGTCGACTCGAAGGTGAGCGGCCTTCGCCGCAATCATGGGACGTGACTGCTTCAGGATCGAGCCGGTCAGCCTCGTCCATGAGCGCCAGGCCGACGTCGTACAAGCGCATGCCGAGATCTCGTAGCCGTGGTGCGAGTTCAGGGCCGACGTGACCGGAGTG
Source organism: Amycolatopsis sp. NPDC059021 (assembly GCF_042739895.1). Classification (NCBI taxonomy): domain Bacteria; kingdom Bacillati; phylum Actinomycetota; class Actinomycetes; order Pseudonocardiales; family Pseudonocardiaceae; genus Amycolatopsis; species Amycolatopsis sp. NPDC059021. Next base: position 38,379 of record NZ_JBHYIQ010000064.1, on the reverse strand, counting down.
CGTGAGCCGGATGATGGCGCTGGGGAGATCAGCGGAGAGTTCGCGTGCCTTCCCGACAACGGCAGACGTTCGGGTATCCACGGCCTGGGTTCCTCTCGAAGTATGGCGTTGAGCTGCGTCAACGCGCCTTTCGGCACTTCGGCGTGCAGGCCGGGCACCCTGCGTTCCAGCAGACGACCGGTGGTGCACGTGCACCACCCGGTTCGCCGCTGATGCTGCAGCAAGGGATATGCTTGCTGGTAGACATCGCCTAAGGGTTCTCATGTAACACCTCAGCTGGTGCATAGTTAGGTATGGTGCGCACCAATATGCACCACATGCACCAGCGGTGCAATACCGCGAACGGGTGCTAGCGTGAAGTCGTGGTCCGACCGGTAGGGTTTGGTGCATGGTGCGCACCAATCCGCAAAGTGTGGCAGCGACAAGCCGTGAGCGAACGCTCGCTGGCTTGCTGCGTGCCGAATTCGACGCCAGGTCGGACATCTCGATGAGGCAGCTCGCGACGCAACTCGGCGTGAATCACTCGACGCTGTCTCGATGGCTGGATGGGAAAGTCTCGCCAGACGCCGAGCGTGTTTCCGGCCTTCTCGCCTGTCTCGGCGTCGTCGGTGATCGCCGCGAGCAGATCATGCGCGTGGCACGCGGCGGGCCCAGCGCGGAAACGTGGGTCACGCCCGGTCCGACCGGCGTCGCCGAGCATCTGGTCGGTGCGATGGAGATGGAGGCTCAGGCTGTTGCCGCCACGGAGTGGCAACCGCTGGCGGTGCCTGGCTTGCTACATACGCGCGAGTACGCTCGCGCGATCATCAGTCGCGATCGCAAGGCCACGTCCGCGGATGTCGAGCATCGAGTGACGTTGCGGCTCGGGCGCCAACACGCTCTCCTGCGGGATGACCCGCTTCCGTATACGGCCATTCTGGGCGTACCTGCGATACATGGGCGCATTGGTGGCGACGAGGTCATGGTCCCGCAGCTCAAGTATTTGGTGAGAGTCGCCAGCCGCGAGAACGTCACGCTCCGGCTCGCGGAAGTTGACGGGGACTGGCACGGCGGACTGCTGGGGAGCTTCACGCTCTACGACTTCGCTGAACCGCTCCCGTCGATCGTTGCTCTGGAACACCACCGGACCGCGAGCTTCGTCGATGGTGCTGCGGATGTCGAGGACTACGAACAGCTCGCCATCGACCTGCTCGATCTCGCTTACAGCCCAGATGAAAGCTTGAACCTGATCAACGAAGAGATCAAGAAACGGGAGACGACATGATCGACCGCCGCGAGAGCGCGTGGCGCACCTCCAGCTACACCGGCGAGCAGGGTAACTGCGTAGAGGTGAAGCTCGCTCACACCGTGGGTGTTCGTGACACCAAGGACCGCGAGGGCGGTCAGCTCCGCCTCCGCGGTGCGGCGTGGCGAGCGCTGCTTACCACGATTCGCGACTAGAGCAGGTTTCCTCGTCGGCTGTCCGTTCCGCGCAGTAAGTGGTGCTGCCGAGAAGATAGGGCGGGTTCCTGGCGTAGAAGACACATCGGGACCCGTGCTTGGCGTCAGGAAGCGAGCACCATGGGAGCCGGCGGGAGCTGTTCTTCGATGAGTTGGTCGAGGAGGGGCGGCAGGGCGGGGAGCAGTTTGTCAGCGCATTGGTGGTGGTCCACCGTCATCGTTCGATGAGACCAGCGCGTTCGTTCGTCGTTGGCCGGAGCACCGCGCGGGGTGTGGTGTCGGCTGTACGGGCGAGGCGGACATGGGTGTGGGGCGTTTGCGAATCTGAACGTCCCCCACCGGTTGTGCCGTGAGGGTGGCGAAGCGGCGGAGCACTTTGTCCTAGCCGAGGGGTTGGGTGATGGCGTGGAGGTCGGGGCTGCGGGTGGAGCCGGTGATGGCGATCCGGATGATTTGTGAGGCTTCGCGGATGGAGCCGGGGTAGGCGTCGGGGTCCTTCTTGTATTTCTTGGCGTTGCGGGCGAAGCGCCTGATTGTGTAGCTGAAAGAGATGAGATCTTCTATCCGCGGACGTCCTCTCCGGCGGGCTTCTGCCAGTCAAGGTGGTGCAGGTAGGCCCATTCCGGTCCGATTGAATTTGAGCGGCGTCCTGTCGAGAGAGCGACTACGGTTTCGGCTCGTTCCCGTCGTTCGTTTACGAAGGTGCTGAGGGCGGTGGCCAATTCGAGGTCGCGGAGGCATTGGCCCAGTACGACTGCGTCCTCAAGGGCCATAGACGCGCCCTGTTCGCTGCCAGGTGGTGCGACATGAGCGGCGTCTCCGATCACGACCGCTCGGTCGGAATGCCAGTGGGGTAGGTGGGGCAGCGCACGGTCATCTGATGCGAGAATTTGTGTGGCTGCCCTGACAATGGGTTCTGCGGGGCTGTTGTCAGCACGGAGCAGCTGCAGCAGATGGCGACGCCAGATTTCGGTGTCCGGCGCAGGAGTCGTTGGCGGGTCGGGGGTCTTGACGTTGGTGAACCAATAGCACCCGTCGACCGGATCTGTGATGTAGGCCAGGAATAGCGATGGGCCGAGGTAGGTTCGGAGCATTTCGTTGGCGGGGGGAGTATCGGCAGGAGGCTGTGGGGTGTAGCCGTAGACGGTGCGTGAGCCGCGGTATTCCGGCTGTGGTGCGTCTGGGTCGATCAGGGTGCGGATCGTTGATCGGGTTCCGTCGGCGCCGATCAGTATGTCGCCGTCCAGTTGGCGGCCGTTGGCGAGCGTGACGCTGACACGGTTGCCGGTCTCGACGGCCGAAGTCACTCGGGCACCGTGCTGAAATGTCGTTCCCAGCCGGCGTGCGTGGTCGTGAAGCGCGCCTTGGAGCCGGGCCCACGTGACAAAACGAGGCTCGAGTCCTCGGTCGGTATCAGGGTCCTCGAACGTCAACTCGTTCTGTAAACGCCCGTCGGTTGACCAGCGCTCACGGCGTCGGAGCGGCATCGACACGTCGAGTACTGACTGGAGCGCGTCGATGGCTTGCAGCGCATCCAGGCCGTTGGGGTTGAGGCGTAGGAATGCACCTGCTCCGCCGTTGTCCGCAGGCCGTTCATCGATGACGGTGACTTCGATCCCCGCCTTGCGCAGTGCAATGGCGCTGGCACATCCGGCGATCCCGCCTCCTGCTACCAGGGCGTGGCTGGTCATCAAACTCCTTGGTTCGTTCGCTGCGCATAGGCGCTGGACAGGGCGAGCAACATCCGTATCTCTTCTTGTCGATCAGGTAGGTCGGGGACGGCGACGGGAGTGGCTGTCGCTGTAGTGGGCGGCTCGCCGTTGGCATGGCGGGCGAGTGCGTCCTGGATCGCTGGTGCCAGATCAACAGGGGTGGTAGGTGGGTTGGTGCCGAGGTAGGGAGACAGATGTACGAGGCCGTCGCGGATCTCGATGAGACGGCGATGATGACGACGGTGCACGTTCGCCGGATTGATTCGAGACCAGCGGGCGTCGTCAGGCAGCCGGAGCGTGTGTTCGGGGAAGGCTTCGCTCAGGGCGGTCCAGAGGGGTCGCAGGCTGCGGTATTCGCGGATGTGCCGCAGCCACGCCCGGAGTGCGGCGAGACGTGTGACGGCGGCGGGGTACAGGGCACCTATTACGAACACCTGGACGCCGTACAGCATCGCGATTCCGAAAATTGCCGTGATCGGCCCGATGCCGTGACCTGTTCTCCACCGCGAGATGACACCGATTGCCTGGATGAAACAGCCGGCCGCGATGGTGCCTGCGCCAAGTGCAGCGATAGCAAGACCAACCTTGACTCGCACGGTCGCGGTGAACGCGAGGCGCAGCGCGATGACGACGGCCGCAGTGAGAACAACTCCGCAGTAAAGGTCGGAGGTCAGGTCGATGATATGCGTGTGGGTGAGTGAAGAACGACCGCTCAGGGCTGCCGTACCGCCGATGAGCAGGGCAACCGTAAGCAGCCCGGTGTGCCACCACAAGCTGCGGCGAAGGCGCCCGCCGGAGCGGCTTGCGACGAGGTAGAAGAACGTAACGCCGTAGCAGACAAGTACCGGATTGAGGGTGTGTCCCACCCAGAGCAGCACGTTGTCACGCGTGGTCGACGGGCCGCCTGAGCGGCCGTTGATCGTGTTGATCGTCCACCCGGCCACCGCGACGGCAAGCGTGGCCACGATCACCCGCAGCGGAAGAGCCTCGGGCCTGCGGGCCAGCTGCGCGCCCTTCCACAGCAGCCCAATGACGAGCAGGGAGATCTGAATCCCGTACAGCCACGAGGTCATCGGGGCCTCAGCGGGGTGCGACGATGTAACTCGTTGTTCCGCGATCGTCGCATCACAGCCATCCCAAGGAATCCGTGAGTGCTTGGTCAACTCGGGCGGTCGTGGTGTTCGCCACTGGCCGGGCGATGGACACGGCGTCAACTACTGAGGCCCATTCGAGGATGGTGGTGGCGACGACCTCGGCTTCGCGTTCGTTGTCCGAGTCGTAGCACGAGCGTCGCAGCGCGCGACGTACGGCATCCGGTCCGATGTCGGGATACTGCTGGCGCAGGGTGTCGGGCTTCGTTCCAGGGTAGAGCTCGGCCATCAGGGCGTCGTCGACCTCGTCACTCTGATGGCCAGCGAGGATATGCCCGAGTTCGTGCAGGACGATGTGATCCTGATGCAGCTTGCTGGTTTCGTCCTGGAACAGGATGTATTCAGCCTTTGTGGTGGAGATCCACACACCGAAGGGCCCGGGAACGGGAATGGGGTGAGGTACGAGCCGAATGGGTTTTCCGCGGCGTTCGCCGATGTGGTGGCATAGGGCAGCGACGTCCAGCGGCGGTTGGACATCCAGGGTGCGCAATAGTTCACGGCATCGTCGGCGTATATCCCTGGTGCTCATCGTCAACCCTCCCCGGTTGTGCTGAGATCAGCATGGCTGATCTTGGTAGGGTGCTACCTCTGGTCGTCCTTGCTTGACTCGTTCGAGTGATCAGTGTGCTCGGCTGCTTCGAGCCGGTAGACGTAGTCGACGAGATCGCGCACCTGCTGCCGACCTGCTGCCGAGAGTTTCCCGGCGCGTGCGGCGATCAGTTGGATGTCATGGCTGGTGCTGGCGTCGTGGTCGCCGGCCAGTTGGCGGTCGACGCGTTCGGCGACCTCGTCGTCGACGAAGTAGGAGACCGGCACCTCGAAGAAGGCCGCGAGAGCCTTCAACAAGTCCGTTGTGGGGTTATCCTTCGTGCCATTGCGCAGCTGCCACAGATACGCCTGCGAGCAGGTTTTCACCAGACCGGTAGCGACTGCGGCGTCGGCGACGTACTGGTTGCTGTACTCGCGGCCATTAGGCCGCCGTTTCATTGAGTAGAGGTGGTTCAGCTTCGCGGCCAGCGTTCGTTCCGACGACGCCGGCTTCGGCGGTTTCTTCACCACGCAGCCTCCCGTGACGCTGTGGTGATTGACCACCCAATCGAGTGATCACTTTTTCCTCAGTTGAGATTTCGCGCAGTCCGAGTCTAGACTTCGTGGGACCCGAGCTCAACCGACACCGAGCACCGTCACTCTGACGGTCGATACCCGACGGCAAGATCATCATGTCGGATGGAGGGTCCGATGCGCGTCGTTTCCTCAGGTGCTGTAGGACAGCCGAAAACCGATGACCTGGCACGCTGTCCGGCGTGCGGGCAGCTTCTTGATTATCGGTCGACGGACCCCTTGACCGGCTTGCTCGATCGGCGCAGCTGGGATGAGCGCGCAACCGAAGCGCTTCAACGTGGCGGCGTGAACAGTCTCCTTATCGCCGATGTAGACCGGTTCAAACGGATCAACGACACTCTTGGGCACCAGGCTGGTGACACGGTGTTGCAGGTCATCGCGGCGGTTATCGCCGGGGCCGTACGTGAGAGTGACATCGTGGGCCGCTACGGCGGTCACGGCGGTGACGAGTTCCTTGTGTTTCTCCCCGGAGCGGAGCGTTCCCGAGGTATGGCAGTAGCCCAGCGGATACAAGCGCAGGTTCGAGCCGAAACCATCGTCGTCCGATCTGTACACGGGCCACTTGTCCCTGTATCCCAGATCGCCGTATCTATCGGGGTAGTGACATGGTGCTGCACTCAGGAAGAAGACGACCTGCGGAGCTTGGTGCGCCGCGCCGACGCTGCCTTGCTAGCCAGTAAGCGGGCTTGTCGAGACGGGATTGGGTCAGCTGCCGATGCAGTCATATCGTCTGGCAAGGCTGCCTCCATAGATTCAACTCGTGGCGAGAAAAGACTCTGTCGATAGCCAGCGAAAACCGAGAAACAACATGAAACGTATTCACCTGGGGGCTTGTCTGTGACGGGGAGACACAGATGCGCGCTACCAACGTTTTCGCAGAGGCGGTGCATCGGCTGGCACGTGAGCGTGGCCTGTCGTTGGGAGCGGTTGTGGGTCGGACGACTTACAGTCGTAGCTACTTCTCGAAGCTGCTGAGCGGTGAGCGGCGGCTGCTGCCGGACCCGGTCCGCGAGATCGACGAGGCGCTGACGGCAGACGGTGAACTGGAGCGGATCGCCGCAGAACTGCGGTCCGCTGACCCGGCGGACGTCGAGCCGCCACGGCAGCTGCCGCCCGCGGTCGCGGATTTCGTCGGCCGTGACGACCTGTTGGCGGTGATGGACGAGAAACTCCTGGCGCCGTCGGACCCGGGGACGGTCGCGGTGGTGGTGCTGGAGGGCGGCTTCTGGGTGGGCAAGACCGCGCTGGCCACCGAGTGGGCCGCGACGCGGGAGGAGGCCTTCCCGGATGGCTGCCTGTTCGCCGAGCTGCACGGATTGAGCTTGAAGACGGCGGATCCCGGCGACGTGCTGGATGGGTTCCTACAGGACCTGGGCGTGGCGCCGGCCGAACTGGTGGGGAAGTCACTGGCGGAGCGCGCGACGCGGTATCGAACGTTGCTGGCCGAGCGGCGGGTGCTGGTCGTGCTGGACGACGTCGACGGGTACGAGCAGATTCGGCCGTTGCTACCGGGACCCGGCGGCGCGGTGCTGGTGACCGCACGCAGGCATCAGGCGGAACTGCTGCGCAGGACCGGTAGTTTGCGGATCCAGGTCCCGCCGCTGGAACGGGACGAGGCGGTGAGGTTGCTGCGTACCCGGATCGACGGCCGAGGTGGTGACCGCCGGATCGATGACGAACCCGCGGCGGCGCAGACACTCGTGGCGCGATGCGCGCGGTTGCCAATGGCGGTGCGGCGGGCGGCCGAGCACCTGCGGACACAGCCAGAGATGTCGATCGCGAGCCTGGCCGAGCGACTCGGCGTGGACCACGCCCGGCTGGAACTGTTCACCTCCACCGATCCCGCGACCGATATCCGCGGGGCGATCGACCGGTCCTATCAGAGCTTGCCACCGCGGACGGCACGAGTGTTGCGACTGTTGGGGATCGCTCCCAGCGCGACGATGAGCGTCGAGTCGACCGCCGTGCTGGCCGGTATCGCCCCTGATGAGGCTCGCGCGGCGCTGGACAGATTGCGCGAGACGTATCTGATAGAGCCCACGTCGGCGGTGGGCCGGTGGCGGCTCAACTTGCTGGTGCGGGCGTATGCCCAGCGGCGGGGGCTCGTAGAGGAGCCGCTGCGGGAGGTCGAGCGGGCGCATGATCGTGTGCTGCGCTGGTATGTGGCGACCACGCGTACGGCGAACAACGTGCTCATCCCGAACTGGACGGGCACCGGTCTGGTCGACGACGCGGCTGACGGCGCCGAGCCGCTGCGGTTCGCCGGCGTTGACGGTGGGTTCGAGGCGGCGATGGGCTGGTGCGAGGCCGAGGTCGATACCGCATTGGATCTGGCGCGGCAGGCCCGCCCCCACGGGGCAAGGGATACCTTGTGGGAGTTGTCGACGGCGTTTCTGCCGTATTTCGTGCTGACCCGGGATTGGGCTCGGTGGCGGATCGCGGCCACCGAGGCACTCGCCGCCGCCACCGCGGCCGAGAGCGTGCCAGGACGGGCGCGCAGCCTGCAGGCCCTGGGGTGGGTCCAACACGAACTCGGACGCACCGACGAGGGGATCCGCGCACTGCGCGAGGCCCTGCGACTGCAGACCGACCTCGGGGATGACCGCGCCCGCGCTTGGACCGCGTCCGGGCTCGCCCGCGCCTACGCCAGTCAGCAGCGGCACACCGACGCGCTGGCTATGTACGAACTGGCCGACACCCTGTTCGTCGAGCACGAGGTCGGCATCGGCATCGCGGTGAATCGGGCCATGCTCGCCGGCACCCAGCTCGCGCTCGGGGACGGGAAAGCGGCGATGCGGTCGGTGCGGGATGCCTTGCGACGATCCCGCGAGTTCACCTCGACTGCGGTCACCAGCCTGGCTTATCACCAGCTCGGCATCATCCTGCAAGGCAAGAACTGTCACCGCGCGGCGGTGACCCACTTCGACACCGCGCTGGCGCTGCGCCATCGGCGCTGGCAGCGCTGGGAGAAGGCGGACACCCTCATCGCCCGCGCCGAAAGCCAAACCACCCTCGGCGACCTGTTCCGGGCTCGCCAGAGCTACCAGGACGCCTACACCCTGCTCGAGGAACTCGACGATCCGCGGATGCTCGATATCCGCACTCGCCTCGCTGCGCTCGACACCCAGCTGCACCTGCGCTGAAACCCCGCACGCCGGCCACTCGCCCAGCAGCGCGGTGCTCCTTTGACCACTGACGTGGGCGGACCCTTCGCGCCGAGCCGTCGAATCCACGTCGTACGCCCGATCCCGGGAGCACTACTACCCACCTCGGCCCGACTGTGAATCACGGCCGTGCTCAAACGCGCATCCACGAGTCGTCCTCGTAGTCAATCATGCGCATAGTGCGACATTCACGCCCCTTATTCTGAAACCTCCTCGTATTTGCACAAAATGTGCACAAAATCCGGGCCTGCGTGGGCTGATTTTGTGCACATTTCCGTGTCCCGCAGGAGCTCGCGATGGTCCACAGTGGAGATATCGAAGCGAACGCCGCTTCGGCACCGTCCCAACAGGATCGGCCACTAGCCCGGTCCTCAGTGGATTCGGGTGAGCCCGCGACGGCCTCGCGGTGAATCCCGGCGTGACCTACCCAAGGGACACGCAGGCGGCTCATGACCGCCCATGTTTCCTCGGCCTTACAACGCGTTTGTCGCTTTTTGTGTCGTGGTCTCGCGCGCTGAACCGCGCGGTGTCGCCGCGGTCAGATGCCGAAGATGGAGAAAGGAAATGCTATGTCGAGGTCTTCTCGTGTGAGCCGGGTCCGGATGAGCATGACCGGTGCCGCGGCCGCGGTGACCGTAGCTGGGGGGCTGATCGGTACGGCGCTGCCCGCGTCGGCAGTCCCGGTGTCGACGCAGGAGCCATGCGGCTACCTCGGTTGGGGCCAGTACAGGCACTGCGACGGCGGCACCGGATCCACCGTCATGCTCGACGTCCAGGACATTTGGGGCACCATCTACAACGAGTGTGTCGGCCCCGGCGTCCACGACCTTCAGCCGGGGATCCGCTGGAGAGTTACCGGTGCCTGGTGGAACGGCGGCGTCGGCTGCATCGCCGGCGGTCCGTGGGGCTGACCTCACCGTTGCCACACCCGCTGGGACGCCGCCCTCCCCACCGGGCCGGAGCTTCCCTGCCCTCCGGCCGCGGCGTTCCAGCACCGGCTCCGGAGCACGGCGTGGCGGGCACCCTCCGCCCTTTCACCTGCGCGTCCGCCACGCCTCTGCGTCAGAACGGTCACCTCACATACTCGATCGCGCACCGGCGTATCCGAGGCGAACACCGCATTCCTCAGCTGCGCGGCCGGTTCTGGGAAGGCCGCGTCGCGAACTCATTCTTGAATGTAGAAAGAACGGATAGTGCAATGGCTAGGTTTACTTACATAAGCGGTCTTCGGAATGGCATGACCGGCGTCGCGGTCGCCACCGCGGTCGCCGGAGGTCTGCTCGGCGCGACAGAAGCGGCGTCGGCGACCCCGACCGGCAGTAGCGCCACGGTTCCCGCGACGGTGACCGATCCGTGCGGATACCTGAGTTGGGGCAGCTATCGGCATTGCGACGGTGGCACCGGCTCCACGGTCATGCTCGATGTCCAGGACGTCTGGGGCAACATCTATCACTACTGCGTCGGCCCGGGCGTGACCAACCTCCAGGCACCGATCCGGTGGAGAGTGACGGGCGCGTGGTGGAACGGCGGAGTCGGCTGCTCACCCGGCTTCTACGGCTAAAGCCCCGCCCGCGCCCCCCAGCGCCGCTGGTACGCCGCACCTTTCCAGGCCGACCCCTCCCTCCCGCACGTCGGCCGCGGCGTCCCAGCGCGCGGAAACTCCGGGACCGCGCACCTGCCCGGAGTCCAGCGTGGCGGGCACCAGCGTTGCCCCCTCACCTGGCTGCCCGCCACGCCCCGCTCGGTACACAGCTTCATCGAAGCCCCTTTGTGAAATAGCAGAAAGATACGTCAGCAGGGAGATCGATCATGTCCGTGCTCGTGGTGTCGCCGCAGGAACGCCGGCCGCAGCAGCGAGGTTTCGTCGCACTGACGGCCTCGGCCGAACACCGCCCCGACGCTCCACCGTGGCCTCGCACGAGCGTCACGGCGCTGATATCCCGGGCCGCGCGCTCCGCACGCAGAGATCGGATGCTTGGGTGCACGGTCCTGCTCGCCGCTGGCGGCCTTGCCGTGGTGGCCTGGCGTGTTGGACTCGATGGAGCGCTGATCCCCTATGGGCTGCTCGTGGTGCTGGGGGCGCGGCTGGCCGTGATCGACTGGCACACCCGCGTGCTGCCCCGCGAGCAGATCTACACACTGTTCGCTGGTGAGATAGTCGCATTCAGCATCCTCACTGTGCTCCGCGACGACGGGGAACCGCTGCTGCGCGCCGTGATGGGGGCGGCGGCGCTCGCCGGGGTATTCCTGCTCGTCGCGCTGGCCCAGCCAGGCGGAGTCGGCGCCGGCGACGTGCGCCTGGCCGGTGTCACCGGGCTCGTCGCCGGATGGTGTGGCTGGCCCGCGCTTGTCACGACACCGGTTGTCGCGGTACTGACCGCCGCGTTAGTGGCCTGCACGCCGCTCCGCCAGCAGGACGAGGCGGGACGGGTGGTGGTGCCGTTCGGGCCTTGCCTGCTGCTGGCCGTTGTCCTCGTCACCACCGGGCTCGTCCCCACGATCGGCGACTAAGGAGGTGTTCATGCAAACAGGTGAAGCTTCCATCGACCTTCCGTTTCTCACGTGGCCGCGTTGTTTGCTAGCGGAAGGCGTGATCACCACATCGAGGAGGGGAAAGACCATGACGGCTCGGACGAACGTACTCGCGGCCTTCAGCACGGGCGCTGCACTGGCTCTTGCCGGCTGTTCGACATCGGACAACGCCGCAACACCCACCCCAGCCACCGCGGCGACGAGCGCGACTTCGTCCGCGCCAGTACCGGCATCACCCGCCGACGTAGCCAAGCAGCAGGCAATCACCGCTTACCTCGGTATGTGGAGCGACATGGCCGATGCGGCGACGACCTCGGATTGGCAGTCACCCAAGCTCGCGCGCAACGCGACAGCCGAGGCGTTGTCGAAGATTTCTCGTGGTCTGTACGCCGACCACTACAACGGACTCGTATCCAAAGGCAAGCCGGTGAACAACCCGACAGTCGAATCCATCGAGCCTGCCACCAACCCAACCACAGTCAACATCATAGATTGCGGCGACGACAGCACCTGGCTGAAGTATCGCGCGGACAACGGCCAGCCAGCCAACGACGGACCCGGCGGACGCCGCCACATCAACGCCAAGGCGAAAAAAGCCGTCGATGGAACCTGGAAAGTGACAGATTTCGCCATACAGGAACCAGGGACATGTTAAAGCGCACGCTCGTCGTCACCGGAATCACCACCGCGTCGGTTCTCGTCTCCGCGATGCCGTCCTTCGCAAATGGGTGGGGCACTGTCGACTGCAGTCAAGACCCGTCGCCGTACTGCCAACTCGGAGCCGGGCAGGCAGGCCAACCTCCCCTGAAACCCCACGGGGACGCGAACCCGAAACCCAACCAGCCAAAAAAGCAAGATGACAACAGCCCAGACGCGTCTGGGCCTCCTGGTGACCGGATCGTTGGCGGCTCAAACCTTGCTAACTGTTCTTACATTCGCAGTGATTACCAGCCTCCGACGAATGGTGTCCAAACGGTCGCGCATCGACCGCGCGAGTCCCGGTTCGGTAGCGTGCGATTTGTTTCCCTGAACGGGCGCTGGGTTAGCGGTGTGGTGCTGGTGCAGGCTTCCGGCCAGGGTGGGGCCTGGTACACCTACCAGTGCTCGGGATCTGGCTTCCGGGATGGGTTGTACCGGGCGCCGGTGTGGATTCCCGACGGCGAAGCCCTCGGTGCGGCGCCGCTGCCGTCGCCGGAGGAACTGGCGCAGCAGGCTCGGTCGCAGTTGCGGGTGCCCGCCGCGCGGATTGTGTCCGATCCGGCGGGAACCAAGCTGGTGCACTTGCCGACCTGGTTGTGGCTGGATCGCGGCGGCTGGGGTGTGCGGTCGGCGACCGCCTCGGTGCCGGGGGCGTCGGTGACCGCGACCGCGGCTCCGGCCTCGGTGTCGTGGTCGATGGGTGATGGCAGCGTGCTCACCTGCACCGGTCCGGGTACTTCGTTCCCGGTGGGTGGGGATCCGCGGGCGGTCTCGCCGGATTGCGGGCACACCTACCACCGCTCCTCGGCCGGCGCGCCGGGGCAGGCGTTTGCGGTGTCGGCGACGGTGCACTGGACGGTGACCTGGTCCGGCATGGGCGCGGGCGGCACATTTCCTGACATGACGACCAGCGCGTCGGCGGCGTTCCGCGTCGCCGAGGCCCAAGCCCTCGGAACCGGTCACCGCTAACGATGTCCCGGTTCCTGTTTTCCCACACCTGAATTCCCTTTTTCCGTTCTATTCCACGCGTTCGCTCTCGTTTCTGAGTGAGTGCGTGGGGCGGCCGAGCTATGCCTGGAGGACTTCTCGTGACCAGCACCGACACTTCCGCACGCGGCCACAACCCGACCGGCGAACCCCGGCCGGTGTCGTGGCTGGACCGTTCTGGCTCTCCCGCGACGTCGGCCCCGCGACGCGGCCGCCGCAAGCGGCTACCGCACTTGGTGGCGGGCGTCCTGCTGGTCGTGCTGTGCGTCGGCGGCGCGGTGTGGTGGACCACGAGTACCCAGGATCGGGAGCCGATGCTGGCGTTGGCGAAGCCGGTCACCCTCGGGCACGTGCTGACGCGGGCGGACCTGCGCAGTATCGACGTGTCCGCCGCACCGGGCGCGGCGTTGGTTCCGGCGGATCAGGCGGCCCGTGTGGTGGGGCGGCCGATGGCGACCAGCCTCGGTCCGGGAACGTTGCTGACCCTGGACGCGGTGGGCGGTGCCGCGATCCCGGCGGCGGGCCGGGCCGTGGTCGCGGTCGGCGTGAAGCCCGGGCAGTTCCCGCCCGAACTCGCCGCCGGAACCCCGGTCACCGTCGTCGTCACCGCCGCCGCGACGGGGCCCGCAAGCACTACGGCGCAAGGACAGGGCCCGGGTACGTCTTGGCGGGCCACGGTCGTCGGCGTGGCCGCCGCGGGCACGGACCAGACGAGCGTGGTGTCGCTGGACCTCGACGCCGGGAGCGCGTCGCAGCTGGCGCAGGTCCCGGCCGGGCAGCTCGCGCTGGTGATGCAACCCGCGGGTGGTGGCCGCTGATGCTCATCGCGCTGTGTTCGGTGAAGGGCTCCCCGGGGGTGACCACCGTGGCCGTGGCCTTGGCCGTGATGTGGCCGCGGGCCGGGAGCACTCGTCGTCTGGTCGCCGAGGTCGACCCGGCCGGCGGTGATCTGGCGATGCGCTTCGGCCTGCCCGCGAGCCCGGGTCTGATCAGCCTCGCCGCCGCCGCGCGCCGCACCCGCGACCCCGCGGTGGTGTGGGAGCACACCCAGGTCCTGCCCGTTGGCGCGCGGGTACTGGTGGCTCCGCCCGGCGGTGCGCACGCCCGCGCCGCACTGTCCACCCTGGCCACCGCCCCGGACGGGCCGCTGCTGCCCGCCGTAGCCCGCGAGGCGAGGGCGGTGGTGCTGGCCGACTGCGGGCGCGTCGATCCCGGGTCCCCGGCCGAGGCGATCGCACGCCGCGCCGACGCCCTGGTCCTGGTGACCGGCACCCAGGGGGACGACCTCGCCCACACCGCGGCGCGCCTGGGCGAGCTGGCCCGCTGGACCCCGCGGCCGGGCCTGCTGCTGACCGGAGCCGGCTACCCGACCGCCGATGTCGAGCGCGAGCTGGGCATCCCGGCGATCGGCCGCATCCCGCACGACCCGGCCGCTGCCGCCACCCTGACCGGGCACCGGCCCCCACCGGCCCGCCTTCGCGGCAGCGGCGGCCTTGCCCACCATGCCGCGGCCCTCGCCCGCACCCTGGCCGGACCTGCTGTCCCGCCCGAAGCGCCGTCGGCGTATGCGCTGCGGAGCGTGCCGGGCGTGCCCGATCAGCAGGTGAGCCATCAGCTGGGCGGCGGCGTCATCACCCCGCCCGGACCGGCGCCTCACCCGTCGCGCCTGGTGCTCGCGCAGCCGCAGGTCAGCGATCCGCGCCGCAACGGCCATCAGCCCAGCACCGCAGGGAAGGAGCCACCCGTATGACCCGCACCGACTACCCGGCAGCGCCGCCTGCCGCGCCCGGCGGCCCGGACGACGCCGAGCACAGGCTGCGCGCCCGACTCCGGCAAGCGCTGACCACGGACCTGCCCGGCCAGGTCGAAGCCGCCACCCGCACCAACGACGAGCCGCTGCCGTTGGCGCGGCGCCGGGAGATCGGCCACGAGGTCCTCGACACTGCGGTCTCCGCGCACAGCGAGGCCGAACTCCTCGCCGGGCGTGCCCTGGTGGATTCCGCGGCCGAGCAGCGAGTCGTCGAGCAGGTCCTCGATGAGGTGTTCGGCCTCGGCGGTCTGCAACCGTTGCTGGCTGACCCGGAGGTGGAGACGATCGCGGTCAACCGCTATGACCGGGTCTTCGTCCAGTACAGCGACGGCCGCCGCGCTCAGGTCGCCCCCGTGGCCGCGTCCAACGAGGAACTCACCGACCTGATCCGCACCCTCGCGGCGCGCGCCTCCTCCGAGGAGCGGCGGTTCGACCGCGGCAGCCCCGCGCTGAATCTCCAGCTGCCCGGCGGCGAACGGCTCTTCGCGGTGCTCGGCCTGACCGCGGGCGGGGTGACGGCGTGCACGATCCGCCGGCACGGCTACCTCACCGCCACCCTCGCGCAGCTGCGCCGCCGCGGCACCCTCGACGTCGGGCTGGAGCGGTTCCTGCGCGCCCTGGTCCGTGCCCGCAAGAACGTGTTGATCACCGGCGGCACCGGCGCCGGGAAAACCACCCTGCTGCGCGGATTGGCCTCGGAAATGGATCGCCTGGAGCGGATCGTGACCGTGGAGGACGCCTTCGAACTCGGCCTCGGGCTCGACCCGCAGCTGCATGCCGATGTCACCGCGCTGCAAGCCCGCGAACCGAATGTGGAGGGCGAGGGCGCGATCGACCAGGCCGAACTCGTCCGCTGGGGACTGCGGATGTCGCCGGACCGCGTGATCGTCGGCGAGATCCGCGGGCCGGAGGTCATCCCGATGTGCCACGCCATGAGCCAAGGCAACGACGGATCCATGGCCACCCTCCACGCCAGTAGCTCGAAGATCGCCTTCACCCGGCTGGCCTCCTACGCCGCACAGGGCCCGGAACATCTGCCGCTGGAAGCCACCGCCCTGCTCGTGGGGAGCGCCGTGCATTTCGTGGTGCACCTCGACCGCGCGACCGACCGGACAACCCGGGTGATCGCCTCGATCCGCGAGGTGGTCGACGCCGAGGCCGGGACGGTGATCTCCAACGAGGTCTACCGCCGCGGCCCGGACCGCCGCGCCGTGCCGGTGGCCGGGGCGCTGCGCGCGGACACCCTCGACGACCTGGTTGCCGCCGGGTTCGACCCGGACCTGCTCAGCCGCCCGGAGGGGTGGTGGACGCCATGAGCCTCGACACCACCACCCTTCTCGCCGCCGTGCTCGGCGTGGGCGCCGCCGTCGGCGTGCTCCTGATCGTGGCCGCCGGGCGCCGGCCCGCAGCCGCGTCGCCGCCCTCGCGGCGCGCCGGGCTGGTTCGCGCCGCGCGCGGCCAGGCAGGCGACCGGCGGGCGCTGGTACGCCTGACAGTCGCCGTCGGCGCGGGCGTGCTGACCGGAGCCGTCACCGGGTGGATCGTCGGCGCGGTGCTGGCCGCCGCCGCGGCGTGGTTCCTGCCCCGCGTGGTCGGCCCGGACCGCGCCCACCAACGGCGGGTCGCGCGGATCGAGGCGATCGCGTCGTGGACAGAGATGCTGCGCGACGTCCTGTCCGCCGCGGCGGGGCTCGAGCAAGCCATCCTCGCCACCGCCGGCCTCGCGCCCGCGGCCATCCGCAGCGAGATCGCCACCCTCGCCGCTCGGCTGGAAAGCGGGCAGCGCCTGGCACCGGCGCTGCGAGCCCTCGCGCGCAAGCTCGACGACCCGACCGCCGACCTCGTCCTCGCCGCCCTAGTGCTCGCGGCCGAGCACCAGGCCCGCCAGCTCGGCGACCTGCTTGGCTCGCTGGCCACCACCGCCCGCGGACAGGCCGCGATGCGGATGCGGGTGGAGACCGGCCGGGCCCGGACCCGGACGTCGGTGCGGGTCATCGTCGCCACCACGCTCGCCTTCGCCGCCGGGGTCGTGGTGTTCAACCGCGCCTACCTCGACGTCTACAACACCGCCACCGGCCAGATCGTCCTGCTGCTCATCGGCGGTCTGTTCGCCGCCGGGTTCGCCTGGCTCGCCCGGATCGCTACCAGCGGACGGCAAACCCGGGTGCTGGCGCTCGACACCCCGGACGGGACCGGCGCGCCGGACGGCGACGAGGCGACGGTCGGCGGAGGTGAGCGCTCATGATCCCCGCACTGCTGTTCGGCGCCGGTGCCGGTGCCGGTTTCTGGCTGCTACTGACCTGGGCCCTGCCCCCGGCCCCGGCGCTGAGCGACCGACTCGCCCAGGTCAGCTCGCGACCACTGGCAACCCCGATCGTGCTCGCGGCCGAGGTCGCCTGGGTGCGCACCTGGGGCCGGGTCTTCGTCCCCGGCCTGCGCGGGCTCGGGCTGCCCGGCACGAAGATCGAGGCCGATCTGCGGGTCACCGGCCGCGGTACCGATACCCATCTGGCGTCGAAAGCGCTGCTCGCGGTGGCCGGGCTGCTGGCGCCGTGGCTGCTGCAAGCGCTGCTGGCCCTGGGCGGGCTGTCGCTGGGGGGCGAGGTGCCGCTGCTGGCCGGGCTCGTGCTCGCCGCCCTCGGCTTCCTGACCCCGGATCTCGACGTCCGCGCCACGGCCACCCGGCTGCGGCGAGAATTCCGCGACGCACTCTCCGCTTTTCTGGACCTGGTGTGGATCACCCTCGCCGGAGGCGCGGGGGTCGAGGCCGCCCTCGGCGACGCTGCGGCCGTCGGGGCCGGGCCGGCGTTCGACAAGATCCGCCGGGCCCTGCACGCCGCCCAGTGGACCCGCACCACCCCGTGGAACAGCCTGCGGCAGCTCGGTGAGGAACTCGACATCACCGAACTGTCCGAACTCGCCGCGTCGATCTCCCTGGCCGGGACCGAAGGCGCCCGCGTGCGCGCCTCGCTGGCCGCGAAAGCCCAGGCGCTGCGGACCCATCAGGTCACCGACGCCGAGTCCGATGCCCAGGCCGCGACCGAACGCATGGCCCTGCCGGTCACGGTGCTGTTCCTCGGTTTCCTGGGATTCATCGCCTACCCCGCGGTAATCCAAGTCCTCAATGGACTCTAGGTCTCCCATTGCTCCTCGCCCCGAGAAGGCGTTGCACCACAAGGAAAGAAGGCACCCACCATGTTGCACCACATCCATCCCCTCTGGGAGCTGACACGGGCGCGCGTCGTCGTGCTGCGCGCTGACCCGGAGCGCGGGGAGATCACCACCACCGTCATCGTCACCGCCCTGATGGCCATCGCCGCGATCGCCATCATCGCGATCATCGTGGCGAAACTGACGCAAAAGGCGAACTCGATCAACCTCGGCGGCTGAGGATGCTCACCACAGCCGCCCGCACTCGCATCCGCGCGCTGGCCGAGCGTGTCCGGCGCGCGCTGCGCGGAGACCGGGGCGAGGTCACCGTCGAACTGATCATCGCGACCCCAGTGTTAATGCTGGCGTTGCTGGCGATCATCCAGTTCGCGGTGTGGTCGCACGCCACCCACGTCGCGCAGGCCGCCGCGTCCCAGGCCCTGGCCGCCGCCCGGACCCAGAACGGCACCACCAGCGCCGGGCAGGCGGCCGGGCAGCGCCTGCTCGACGACCTCGCCGCCGGCCCCCTGCGCGAGCCTCGGCTCGCGGTATCCGGCGGCGCGGCCGCGGTGTCGGTGAGTATCCGTGGCGAGGCCGCCGCGGTCCTGCCCGGCGTGCACCTGCACGTGCACGCCGAAGCCTCCGGCGAGATCGAGCGCTTCGTGCCCGACACGACGCCCTAATTCCTGTGCCGCAGCAGCGATCTCAGCGACGGCCCGAAAGGAAACCCTGATGACACACCATAACCCGCCTGACACGGTGATGCCGGTGCGTGCGGCGTCGTTCCCGGACGGGCCGGATTCGGTGCTGCTCAACCCGGACATCCCGCAGTCGCGGTGGCATGGCGAACGTGTCCGTGCGGGACTGTGTCCGCGGATTGTCCTCACCGGACTGGCCGGGGCCGCCCTGGCGGTGCTCGCGGCGGCGTCCGGCAGCGGGTTCGCGCTCGGTGCCGGAATCCTCGCGGTGGGCGCGAGCCTGTTCGCCGGCTGGCACCGCGCCGCCCGCATGCTCACCGACCACCGCCATGACCCGGGCAGCGCATGCCGACTGGACCGCGCGCGGGGCGAGTTCTTCTTCCGCAGCCGCGATTTCACCGACCTCGGCACCGCCGGCCACACGGTACGGACCCTGATCGCCGGGGTGGACGAGCTCTACCGCAGCCCGGCCAGGGCGTGGATCGACCCGGGCGTACCGCGCGAAGTGCACCGGGTGGTGTGGCAGGCGTTGTGCAGCCTGGACCGCACCCGCGCCGCCCGCGACTTGGCGGACGACCTCGCCGCCGATCCCGATTCCGCGGTCGGCGAGCTGGCCGCCGCGGCACGCGAGGCGGTCACGGTGATCGACGACGCCCTGTACGAGGTCGTCCGGCACGTGCACGGCTGCCTCGTGCTGACCCGCGCCTGGGAGACGAAACTGCGCCACACCGCACTGGCCACCCGCACCCACCACATCCTCGCCACCATGCCCGGCCACGTCGAAGCCCGGCGGCTGTCCGAGACCGCGGAAGCGTTGCCGCAGACCGTGTTCCACTACATCACCGCCGCCCGCGACATCACCGGCACGGGAGCGTTCCCGTGGGAACAGCCGCCCTCGTCGTGGTCGCGGCTTCTCCGCACCCTGCCCCGCGGGCTCAGCCGCAGTGCGGCATCCGGGACGGCGCTGGCGCGGCGAGGCCGGTCAGGGGAGGGGCTGTCGTGACCGCGTGCGCGCCGAAGGCGAGCACTGTCCGGTTGCGGCGGTGGTGGGCCGCCGAGCGCGGCTCGGTGACCGCCGAGGCCGTGCTGGTGACCCCGCTGCTGGTGATGCTGCTGGTCTTCCTGGCCGTGGTGGTGCATCGGGGCGTCGACGCCCGGTTGCGGCTCGACGACGCCGCGCACCAAGCCGCCCGCGCTGCCACCCTGCACCGCAGCACCACGGCCGCCGCCACCGCCGCCCGCGACACCGCCAGCGCGGCCCTGGCCCGGGCCGGGTTGGTCTGCCGGGGCGTCACCACCACGATGTCCGGCTCGCTCGTTCCCGCCGGCGCGGTGACCGTGCGCGTGCGGTGCACCGTCGACTTCGGTCAGGCCCTGCTGCTGGGCGTGCCCGGCGGGAAAACCCTGGACTCGGCCGCCAGCGAAGTCGTCGACACCTACCGGTCCTCGCATCAGGGTGCGGGTGCCTGATGGTCGCCTCAGCGCGCGAGCCAGTGCCCCGGGACGCAGGCGCGGAGCTGGGCACCGGTCAACGTCCGATGCTCGAGCAACCCCGTGGCGACACGGCCGATCTCGGTCCAGTGCCGGTCGATCAGGTCCTGCGCGATGCCCGCCCACAAGTCGGGTCGCCGGGCGGCCAGGCCGTAGGCGCGGCGGGCTTGCGCGATCACGGCGAGGTCGTCGTGCCCGCCATGCAGGTAGGCGTCGAGGCGGACGTCGTCGTCGGTCACGTCGTCCTCGCGGAGTCGTTCGGCCGCGTCGGCGGTGTCGAGGACATAGCGTGCCTGGGCGAGTGGTCCGGCGTGGGCGACGACCGCCAGCGCGGACAGATCGACCCGGCGAGGCCGGACCGCGGTGAACCCGGCCCGTCCGGCGGTGCGGGGCCGCAGCGTGACGTACCGCAACGACCGGCCCTGCAGCAGGTAGACGACCGCGTGTCCGGCCTCGTGCCAGGCGGTCAGGCAGTCCTCGTCCGCCACAGCCGAGTCCTGCGTCGCGGGAGCGGTCACGCGGCCCATTCTGCTCACACCTTCGCCTCCCCGTGCACTGGTGTTCCCGGTGCGGTGGCGCGGCGTCGGCTGCGGTGGTGGCGTGCCGACGAAGGCCGGGTGACCGCCTTCGTGCTCGCGCTGCTGATCGGGCTGCTCGCCCTGACCGGCCTGAGCCTGGACGGCGGACTCGCCCTGGCGAGCAAGGTCCGCTCCGGCGGGCAGGCCGAGTCCGCCGCCCGTGCCGGCGCGCAAGCGCTCGACCTCGCCGCATACCGCGCCAGCGGCGTGGTTCGGCTCGATCCGGTCCGGGCCCAGGCCCTGGCGCAGCGGTACCTGGCCGGCGTCGGCGCCACCGGCACGGTGCGGGTGGCCGGGGACACGGTGACGGTCGAGGTCACCGCCACCTATCGAACCCAGCTGCTGTCGCTGGTCGGGATCGATGCCATCCATACCCACGGGCGGGGCGCCGCCCACCCGCAGCGCGGAGTCAGCGGCATCGAACCCTGACCACCGCTGCACCGTCACGGAAGGAGAAACGGCATGGTCGCCCCGGAAGAAGAGATCCTCCGCCGACTTCAGGAACGAGACTCCGAACGGAGCGCGCGCCGCGCCCACGCGGCCACCACCATGGGCGAGCTGGCCCGCCGGCACGCCGAGCTCGCCGGGCGGCTCACCGACCTCGAACGTGAGCTCGGCGCGGCCCTGACCGCGGCCGGCGAGGTCATCGACGTGCCCGAGCTGGCCCAGATCACCGACGTCCCGGTCGACCACCTCACCCGCTGGCGAGACCAGGCCGCCAAACCCGGCCGCGGCAAGCGCAAGCGCCCGAGCGCGCCGAAGAACGACACTCCCGGCACGGGCACTCAGGCCGCCACCGCGCCGCGTGCCACACGGCCCGCGGCACCGGCGGTACGGGCCCCGGAGTCCGTCGTCGGCGGGGTAGCGGTCGGCGCGGCGAGCAGCTGATGATGCCGTCTCGCCGGGCGGGGATCGCGCGCGTCGCGCGGCTGCTGGGCCGCGTGGCGCGCGGGCTGCTCGCCGCCATCCTGCTCGCCGCGCTCGTGGCCGGCCTTCCCGCGGCGCTGATCTACGGCGTCGGATGGCCCCTGCCCGACCACCTGCCGAACCTGGACGAGATCGAGTCGGTGTTGATGGCGCCGCTGTCGACAACTTTCCTGCTCGACGCGCTCGCCTGCCTGGCCTGGCTGATCTGGCTCGTATTCGTCGCCGACGTCGCGGCCTGCGCGGTCGAGGTCGCCCGAGGTGCCCGGTGGCCGCAACTGCGACGGCAGACCGGCCCGGTGCGGCGCGTCGCGGCCGTGCTCGTCGGCGCCCTGCTGGTCGCCGTCCTGGGCCGCACCGCCACCGCCGCACCCGCCGGGGCCGCGCGGCCCGCCGGCCACGCGCCGGTAGCCGCGACCGCCCCCGCCTGGACGACGCCGGTCGCCAGCGAGCACACCGGCACCCCGCCGTCCCGGTCCCAGCCCGCGGCCGAGCCCGGAACCGAGCGGGTCCGGCCACCGGAGGACGGGGTGCACGACTCGCTGTGGCGGATCGCGCAGCGCTGCCTGGGCGACGGCGACCGCTGGCCGGAGATCTGGGCGCTCAACCAGGGCCGCACCCAACCCGGCGGACGCGTGCTGAGCAACCCGAACCTGATCCACCCCGGCGACACCCTCCGCCTCCCCACCACCAGCCCAGCCCCCACCCCGCCCGCACCGCCTCCGCCACAACCGCCAGGGCCCGCGCTCACAACCCCGGCTCCCACCACCGGGCCAGCACCCCCGGCATCGAGCACGGCGACACCACCGTCCTCGGCGCCCGCCCCGTCCAGCACCCCCTCCGCGGGGCGCCCCGCCGGCACGGGGGCCAACGAGCCCGCCGGGGGCGCGGTGACCTGGGGCGGCGGTGAGGTGTTTGTCAGCCTGGGCCTGGCCGCGGCGGTCAGCGCCCTGCTGGTGCTCGTGCGACGGCGG
The DNA here is from genome assembly GCF_042739895.1 of Amycolatopsis sp. NPDC059021. Classification (NCBI taxonomy): domain Bacteria; kingdom Bacillati; phylum Actinomycetota; class Actinomycetes; order Pseudonocardiales; family Pseudonocardiaceae; genus Amycolatopsis; species Amycolatopsis sp. NPDC059021. The sequence continues at coordinate 15,947 of NZ_JBHYIQ010000064.1, read as the reverse complement.
CGCCACGCGCGCTACCGGCCCGGCAGCGGCCGGCGCGGCGACGACCTGCCCGTCGCGCCCGTGGTGTATCAGCTGCGCCTGGCCCACCTGCGCGCCCAGCACCACGACGAAGACATCGCACTGGAGGCCGAAACCGATGAGCCGGGCGACACCGGGACCGACGCCCCGGCCGTACACGAGGACCAGCCCGAACCCGTTCGCTCCGGAGCGGCATCGCGATCGGGGTGCGCGGAAACCGGGACCGAGGGGCAGGTGCGGCTGCTCGCACCCCGCGTCCGGCGGGTGATCGGCGCCGCCACGCCCACCGGCGCCGGGCCGGCGGAGCTGCCGTCAGTGGTGGATATCGCTCTCGACGCGACCGACCGGGGCGCTGAGGGCGAGCACGCCGACGCCGCGGGTGACGGGACGCAGGTCGCGTTCGACCTGGCTCGCGTGCATGGCCTCGGCCTGGTCGGGCCTGGCGGTTACGCCGCGGCCCGCGCCCTGCTGCTCACCCTCCTCACCGCCACACCCCACGGCGGACCGGCGCCGAGGGTGTTTGTGCCCGCCGCCGATCTGGCCCGGCTGCTCGGCGTGCCGAGGCCTGCCACGGGTATGCCGGAGGCGGTCACCGTCGTGGCCGACCTGGATACCGCCCTGACCGCCCTCGACGCCCCGGAACCCTCCCGGCCCGCCGTCCTGATCGCGACGCCGCCCCACGAGCCGGACCAGCAGGCGTGGTTGCAGCAGCTGCTCGACAACAACGCCCAGCACGGCCTCACCGCGCTGCTGCTGGGCCAATGGCGTCCCGGGGTGACCGCCTACGTCACCGTGGGCGGGATCATCTCCGCGACCGACCCCGGCCTCGGCGAACCCCTGCGCGGAACCCGCGCCTTCACCCTGCCCGAGACCGCCACCCGCGACCTGCTGGCGTTCCTGCGCACCGCGCAGCCGGCCGACGCCGCCAGTGGCGTCAGCGACGCCGCCGAACCTCACGTCGACGCCCCCGCGCCTCGCCACGCGCCGACGCCACCGGAAGAGGTCGCTCCTTCCCAGCCAGAGCGCATCGGAGACCGCCCCGATCGCCTGGAAATCACCTCGGGCCCGCCCATACCGGAACCGGCTCCCGTCGAGGCAGACGGCGAACCCGGCAGCGACTCACGCCCGCTGCCGCCCCTGATAGCGGATACGGCGATAGCAGATACGGCGGTGGTGACGCCCGCACCACTGGTGCTGACGGTGTTCGGCGCCCCGGCTCTGCACTGGCGGCCCGATCCCGCCCGCCCCGAGGACACCCGCGACCTGTCCGGCGAATTGAGCAGCCGCCCGGTCGAACTGCTGGTGTATCTCGCGGTCCATCCCCGAGGGGTATCTCGGGACGGGATCGTCGACGCCCTGTGGCCCGACGCGCCGCCCCGCAACCCGGCTAGCGTGCTGCGCACCATCCTGTCCCGCCTCCGCCGCGCCCTCGGCATCGCCACCGGCCGCGCGGTCGGCGAGCTGGTGGTGGCCGAGCATGGCCAGTACCGGCTCGACCCCGCGGTGGTGGAGGTGGACTACTGGGGCTTCGCCGACGCGGTCACCACCCGCCGCACCGCCACCACGCCCGAGCGGCGGACCGACGCCTACGAGGCGATCGTGACGCACTACGGCGGACCGCTGGCCGAGGGCCTGGAGGCCGAGTGGCTCGTCGCCGCCCGGGAAGCGACCCGCCGCGACGCGCTCGACGCCGTCGCCGCGCTCGCCCGCGCCCGGGTCGCCGACGACCCGGACTACACCCTGGACTTGCTGGAGACCGCGCGCGCGTTCGATCCGCACAACGAACTGCTCTACCGCGACATCATGCGCCTGCAGCACGCCCTCGGCCGGCACGACGCCATCTCCCGCACCATGACCCTCTTGAGGACTCGCCTGGGCGAAGTCGACGCCACGCCCACCGCGGACACCGTCGACCTCGCCCAGCGGTTGCGTGCCCGCGCCACCGGGATACCGGTCGGCGAGTTCTCCCGATCCACGGCGCCATGAATGAGCGCACCGACGGTTCTCGACAACTCCTCGCCGGAACGGACATCGAGGCGTGATTCCCGTGTAATCGAGTCAATTGCGCGGAACAGCGAAATACCTCGATTTCACGCCGCGATCCCGTTCGCGCCGATGCTAGCGTCGACCGTGATAGCGCAATCGTCGAGGCTGAAGAAAAAGAACCCCGTGGACACGACTCGGTATTCCACGCCAACACCGACACCGTTACTCGACGAGTGTTGTGCGCGGCTGCCGCGTACCGCGAATACGGTCAGGCGCCACATGCGTGGCCACGAGGTCCAGTGCGGCGCCTGCGTCTCGGGCGCCGAGCGCTACGTGCTCACGCGGCTACCCGGTGTCACACCCGCGGACCGAGACGACGCGGAGGGTGATGGCCAATCGTGGGGCCACCGACCCGGCCTATCAGCCTCGTCCTCCGGTATCCGGCTAAGGCGGATCCCCCTGTGTCAAGCGTTCTCGCAGCTCATGCCCTCTGTAGGGGGATCCAGCGGTGTCCCAGACTCGCTTGACACCAAGCAGGTAAGCACATCAGGCCCGGCGGCGGTGTCACGCACCTTCGTCGTCGTTCCCCCTGTGCTCACCACTGCACTTCACTCACCTCATCCACTTCTCAATTCTCTTTTTCATTTCTTGAAAAGAATCGTTTCTGTCCGCGGTTTTGCCCGTGGCCGGCGTGCCCGTTTCAGGTCGAATGGAAATGGTCTGACCTGCGCAAACATGTGCGGGAAATGTGCGCCGTTCACGTCGAAAGATAGCCAAAATTCCCCGAAATTGACCCCGGAAAACTATTGCGCGACGCCCGGGGTCGAGTTACGTTTGTTGTGTCACCGGGAAAACCGGAAACCAACACCGAAACGCCACCCGGCCCGAATTATGGCCGAAAACGGCCGAAACGCCACCGTTCACGTTAGGGGACCGCTATGTGCTACGCCGACACCGACACCAACGACGACGGCACCGCCACCGCGTTTTGCTATTGCGGTTGGTGCGATCACTACGCCACCCCCGACGAAGCGGACGCGGCCGCCGCAGCCCACGAACGCGCCAACAACACGCCCGAAATCGTCCCGTGGTGCGCGTGACACATACCCCCCAAGTCGCCGCAACGCACAGAAAGGGCACACCGTGAACCAGCGCCGCAACGACCCGCGCACCGTCCACGTCATCGACCCCACCGCCGACCCCGGGCCACTGCCGGAAATCGTGGTGCGCCAGAACGTCGAGAACGGGTGCACCGTCACGGGTGTGGTGATCGATCCGGCCGACCGCCAACAACTGTTGTACGGCACGGTCACCCGACCCGACGGAAAACTCGCCGGAACCTATTACCCCGCCGACACGGTGCGCGGTGACCACTGGCGAATCGTGACCGCCGACGGCACCCACTACCACGCCGCCGACGAATACCACGCGGTGGAAGCGCTGACCACCACATTCGCCACCGACTGACCGACAAACGCGCCCGCCACTCCACCGACCGCCCCTTCCACTTGTCGCGAAAGGACCGACACGATGACCACGCCAGCCACGACTCCGGTCACGGGTACCGCGCCCGCCGCCCCGGGCCCGGCAGCCCGGCTGCGCAGCGGCGAACTTCGGCGCATGGTGGCCGAACAACTCGCCCACGACCCCACCGCCGCACTCACCCCCGGCACCATCGCGAACCAGCTCGGCGGGAAGTCATCCGGCGCGGTCGGGAACGCACTGGCGACGTTGGAAGCGCGCGGGGAAGCCAAAAAGGTCGGCACCAACCCGGTCACCTACCGCGCGACCGACAAAACCGCCGACGCCGCCAAAACCGCCACCGTCACCCCGCGCACCACCCCCGCCCCCGCTCCGTCGAAACCCGCCACGCCACCCGCCCCGCCCGCGCTGGTGACCGGGCCGGTGCGCCGCCCGAACGGGCAGATGTACCACCCGCGCAAGCTTTCCGGGCTGTCCGATGTGACCGCGCTACGGCGGTTGCGGGAGGCCAACGTGTCCGCGCTCATGTACGGCCCGCCCGGTACCGGGAAAACCTCGGTGGTGGAGGCAGCGTTCGACGACCTCGTGACGATTCAGGGCGACAGTGACACCGTGACCGACGATTTCGTGGGGTCCTACACCCAAACCCCCGACGGCCGTTACGAATTCGCCTACGGCCCGCTGGTGACCGCGATGCGTGAGGGGCGCGCGCTGTTCATCGACGACGCCACGCTCATACCGCCGACCGTGCTCGCCGTTGTCTATCCCGCGATGGACGGACGCCGCCAGATCCTCATCAAGACCCACAAAAACGAGGTGGTCGACGCCGCGCCCGGGTTCTACGTCGTGGCCGGACACAACCCCGGGGTGCACGGCGCGGTGCTCAGCGACGCGTTGTCGTCGCGGTTTTCCGCGCAGATCCACGTGTCCACCGACTATGACCTCGCCACCCAGCTCAAAATCGACCCGAAAGCGGTGCGCGTGGCGCGGAATCTGGCCGCACGGCAGGACAAGGGCGAGATCGGGTGGGCGCCGCAGCTGCGTGAGCTGATCGCGTTCAACCGGATCGCCGACGTACTCGGCACCACCGCCGCCGCCGGAAACCTGGTCGGCATCGCACCCGAGGAGGACCGGGACGTGGTCGCCGAAGCGGTGCGCAACGTGTTCGGCGCCAACGTCGCCCCATTGTCACTAGGGCCCCAGTTCTAGCCCGCCAACCCGCCGCACATCGTGCGACCGTCCGGAAAGGACACACACCATGAGCACCCACGTAGCCGCCCCCGCCGCGACACCGACCGCCGTGTTTCCCGCCGCCCCCGGATGGCTGACCCTGTCGGCCGCGTTCGGCGACGAGGTGCCCGCAATCGCCGACCGTGACGACCTCGTGGTGAGGGTCGCGCCCGGTGCGGGACACGGTGCACCCGCGTGCTTTTTCCCCGATCTGGCCACAATCGAGGTCGATGGGTCCCATATGGACACAGGGGTCGACCCCGCCACCGTCGAACCGCACCGTGTCGGGGACCGCAAGCGCTACCGCACCGCATGGGGGCTGCTGACCCACGAATGCGGACACGCCAAACACTCGGTGTGGCGCGCGCCCGACGACGCGCCCCCGGGCGCGGTCGCGGCGGCGGACCTGCTGGAAGAAACCCGCATGGAAGCGGCACAGGTACGCCGCCGCCCGGGCGACCGGTACTGGCTGCGCGCCAGCGCCACCAACCTCATCCTCGCCGACACCCAAGCCAACGACCCCGCCGCCGCACCGCAAATGACCCCGCAGGACGCCGCCCGTAGCGCCGCGCTGTTGCTGGCACGGGTGGACGGGGGCATCCTCAACCGCCGCGAAGTCGCCCCCGTCGAGCGCGTCGTGCGCGAGGTACTCGGCACCGATACCCTCGCCAAACTCCGCACAATCTGGCGCGCCGCGCACCGCACCGCCGACGACAACGCCAAGCGCATGATCGAACTCGGGCGCCGATGGTGCGAAACCCTCGGCACCGACCCCAACCAGCCCCCCGACACCCCCGACCCCAACGCCACCAACAACGCGAGCGGAAACGGGAAAGGGGCACCGTCGCCACTGGCGAACGCGATCACCAGCGTCGCCGCCGCGATCGGGCGCGCGGTCGCCGCCGAACCCACCCCCACCGATCCCACCACACAAGCGATGGACGCCCGTGCCGCCGACGACAAGGCGCGCCAGCAGGCACAGAACGCCGCGAACACGGTCTTCGGTGGCGCCGGAACCGGATACGACCCGACCGCGCGCCACATCCGGGGCACCCGTGCGCCGAGTACGACCGAACGCACCGCCGCGCGGCACCTCGCCCACGCGCTGACCACCGCCGGAAACCGTGACCGCACGGCCACCAAAACCCGCTCGGCGGTGCCACCGGGGCGGTTGCGGATGCGGGGCGCGATGACCGCCGACGCGCAACGCGCGGCGGGCGCGATGCCCACCGCCGAACCCTTCACCCGCACCACCCGCGCCACCGTGCCCGCCCCGCCGCTGCGGCTCGGCGTCATCTGCGATGTCACCGACTCGATGAAAGCCTTCACCACCCCCGTCGCGTCGGCGGCCTGGATCCTCGCCCACGCCGCCCGCCACACCGCTGTACCCGCCACCACCGCCACCGTGGTCTTCGGCGCGGGCATCGTCACCCCGATCACCCACCCCGGCGCCACCCCCGCGACGGTGACCTAATTCAGCACCCGCGTCGGCGGGCACGTCATCGACGACGCGATCAACGCCCTCGACGGTGCCCTCGCCCTGTCCCGCCCGACCGCCGCCCGCCTGCTGGTGATCATCTCCGACGGCAACTTCGAGAAGGAGAACCGCACCCCCGGCGAGAAGTTGCTCGACCGGTTGCGCGCCAGCGGGTGCGCGGTGTTGTGGCTGGCGCCCGACAAGCCGCGAACCGACCCGATGAACGGCGCCACTGTGCACACCCTGACTGACCCCACCACCACCGCCCGCGCCATCGGGCAGGCAGCCACCGCCGCCCTGCGCGCCACCCACTAACCCCCGACCCCCGGAAACGGAAGGAGCCGAACCGCCATGCCCACCGACACCGACCTCGCCAACGCCCAGACCGCCTACGACACGCTCGCGAACGACACCACCTGGACCCCAGCCAAAGTCCAGGCCGAACTCACCGCCGCGGACCACCTCGCCGGCCCTGTACCGGGACCTCAGCACGACCGCCGCCGGGCTACTGGCCGTCACCGCCCGCCACGGCGCCACCGGCCTTGAACACCACGCCGAAGAACTCGACCGCCTTCTCAGCGAAGACTTCACCGACGACGAACACGACGACACCACCACCTAACAACGACACCCGCCGAAGGAAGAAAAGAAGGCCCCCGCGTCCTGGCCGAAGGCTTCGCCGACGACGGAATGAGCCAACACCAACTACATAACCGACGCACCGACCGACCGCACCTACATCCACTAAGGAGTGTCCACAATGAACGCAACGACACCGACCCCGCCGCGCGTGGTCGACCTCGACGAGAGCGCTACCTGCGACCAGCACCGCTACACCTACACCCGCGTCGTGCGTATCGGCGACCACCGCGTCCGCGTCCACGTTCGCCGTGACAACTACCTCATGCAATCGCACGCCGTCGCCGAGGTTCTCGCCGCCACCATGACCTGGACCCACCTCGCCGCCGCCGACGCCGTCACCTGGTTCGACGCCACCGCCCTGCCCGGGCGGGAACCCGTGCACTGCGCGACCGAACTCGGCCCCATCGCCGACACCCTGATCCAGCGCGCCGCCGCCATCCTCCTCGACTGACCAGAAAGGCAATCTCATGCGGTTCTTCTTCAGCGATGACGCTCCCGACGACGCCAAGAAATACCAGGAATTCTTCAAGGACGTCACCTGGGCCTGCGTCCTGTTTCAGTGTCCGACCCCCGAAGACACCGTCGAGACGGACGAACTTGTGCCCAGCGGGGTGCACTACAAGGTGCGCTGCGCCTCCGGGCACGTCCCCAACGGCATGCCCCCCGCACGGTTCCGCAACACCACCGCCACGCCATGGCGTGACTAGCGGGGAAGCCACAACCCACCGCCACCACGGCCACGAACGCAGACGGCCCGCAACCATCCCGGCTACCGAACAGGAAACCCCGTCATGGCAACGAAAACGACCAGCACGACGCCCGAGATCGCCCAGGACTCCGAACCCGATGCGGCGCCGCCGCGCATCACGAAGTACGACCGGGTCGCCCTCGACGCGATCCACATCGCCGCCGCGCTACCGGGCAGGTGGACTCTCGGCCGTGGCCGCGATGCGGGCGAGGTAGCGGACCTTCTGTGCCTGGACACCGGGATCCGCATCGGTGTGCGCCCGTGGGATCGGCGCGCGTGGGGGTATCACCTGGTACCGGGGGAGATCCCGCGATGGCTCTGGGACGTGTTCCCGTGGCCGGGCGAACACGACCCCGACGCCCATCCCGGCTTCGCCGTCGGCACCCCGGCTGCCGAGGTCGCCACCTACATCCACGACACCCTCATTCCGCGCTACCACCGGGCTCTCGCGCAGGCTGAAACCGCCAAACGCGAGCGCGACGAAACCCGCGCACGCGAGCGGGCCGCCCGCAACCAGATCGCCGCACAGTTGCAACGCGGATTCCCTCCGGCATCCGACCACGACCCACACTGGCCCGAACGCGTCCAGGTCTACTACCTGGGGATCCACGACCTCATGCGCATTCAGCTGACCATGCCGGTCGACCACGCGATCGCCCGCGCGCCCGCCCTCGCCCGCGCCCTCGGGGCATCGGTCGACGACACCACCACACCGCCCCACCCGACGACAACCCCGTGAAGAAGTGCCAACGATGCACGCCACCATCGACCTCGGTGCCGACACCCGCGCCGCACACCGCCTACGCGCTCCACCGGGCCCGCCGTCAGGACCCCGGCTTCGACAACGCCCCGCCCTGTGCGATGGCTTGGCGCGCCAGCATCCGCCGCCATCTGCTGAACGACGTGACCGACGTGTTCGCCGTCGCGCGCGGGGCAGTGACGACCCGACCGACTACTCACGCGTGCCCCGGCACCACCCGCGACCCTGGCCGAACAGTCCGGAAAGGACACAGCAACGATGACCACGTTCACACCCATTCCCCGAAACCTCTACCGTCACGCCGAACCCGACGCGGGCGAGATCCTGCCCGCCCTGACCGGACGGTTCAAGCGACACCGACCGGTCGAGGAATTCACCCCGAACTGGGGTTACGTGCTCACCGGGCGGGCGTCGACCACCGCCGTGGTCGCTGCCCTGTATTGCGGGCAGACCGACGTCCCCGAGCACGGATGGCGAGAGGTGATGCGCCTGTATTGCCCGACCGCGTGGCGGTTGCTGACCGAGGCGGAGGTCTCGTTCGAGCAGTGGAATCTCGGCCGCTGCGAGGCGGTGCTGTGCAGCAGGGTCGCGGCCACCGCCAACACCGAACTCGGCGGCTACGCCGTGTTCGCGGTGATGGACGTACCCGCCGCCGTGGCCGAGGTCATCGGCACCCTCGGCGACATCCCCACCTTCAGCTGACCAACTCGCCGCGCCATGAAAAGGGGCGAAAAGCCATGCACGACAGGAAGAAACGACTCGCGTGGACCGTGCTGGCCGTGCTGCTGCCGGGACCGTGGACCCCGGTGATCGTGCTGACCTACCTCCTCAGCCGCGCCGCCGAACGCAACCAGGACACCGCGCACCACGACGAGATACCGCCGTACCCACCGCCCGATCCCTACGCCTGCGTCCCGGTACCACACGGCCGGAATCCCTACGCACCACAACGATAAGGAGGCAGCTCATGTCGAGCTACACCGACTTCTACATCGGACGTGGCGAGCACGCCGAGTGGATCGGCTCCCTGCATGGGGAGTGCTACCCCGACAACTTTCTCGCCGTCCCGCCCGTGCGGCTGGCCTTGACCACGACCGACGAGAACACCTTCCGCGCGGCGGTCACCGATGCTCTTGTCGTGTGGGAGGACGAACACCTCGGCCAGGGGTACCGCCCCGACCTCGGCTGGCCCTGGCCCTGGTACAGCAGCCACAACAGCAGCTGGATCATCACCTTCGATCCCGAGGCCGTGGCGGTGTTCGTCACCGTGGGCGGCGGGGTCCGCTGGCACCGCATCGATCCACACGGCCCGCGATTCCCTGAGGGCGACGATCCGCTCGGCCCGCCCGACATCTCCGCGTGGTTGCGTGATCCGGCCGCGCCGCCGTCGGTGCCGATGCCGCTGATGCGTGAGAAACCCGCCGCCATGCCCACCCTCGGCGGTGACGTCCGATGAGCCCCTCGACGACGCACGACTTCTACCTCGGGCGCGGCCCAGACGCCGAATGGCTCGGGTCGGTCCACCTCGAGGGCTGCGCGTGCGACGGCCTGAACGAGATCGAGCGGGCCCGGTCGGAGGCCGGGTTTCGCGCCCTCGTCGACTTCTTCCTGGACGTCGCCGAGGTCGACGAGGCCGGCGTGGTCACCCACGCGGGCCGCGCGTGGCCGTGGCCCTGGCCCACCAGCCACGGCACCGACTACGTCCACGCCTTCGACACAGGCGCGGTGTGGACCGCGCTGCGAGGAGACCGCTGGTCGATGCGCGCGGGCGAGTACCTCCCACCCGGACCGGAGGAAAAACCGTTGGTGTTCCCGCACGGGCGCGACACCTGCGGCTACACCGGGATCGACGCCGCCGATACCACCGCCCGCCGCTACGGCTCGCTGCTGGGCGCCACGCACCGCCACGACCTGTACCAGCTCGGCCTGCGGATCCTGGCCGACCTCACCGGGCCGCCGGGATCCGGTATCCCCGAGGCCCTCGCCGAGCTGCGGGCCCAGCTGTCACCGCACCTGCGCTACGCGATCGCCGCCGACGAGTCGGCGGTAGAGCTGGAGTTCGAGGTGTTCGGCTACCGCGACGGAGATCCCGCCGCCGAGGCCACCGCGCACACGCTCGCGATGCTGCCCGCCCTCTATGGATGGACCGACCCCTCAGGCGGCCCGCCCCGCTTCGGTGTGCGCGTGCACATCGCCGACCACCGCCGCCACACCATCCACCCGGTTCTGGCCGACCCCCGCGCCCGCGCGGTGCTCACCGCCTACTGACCCCAAACCCCAAGCCCACAACCACAGGAGAGGACACCATGCCGCCGAACACTGCACCCGCCACGCCGCCCGCCGCAGACGAGGCGGGAACGACAGAGCCACGCAGCGCCGCCGAGCACTGCGCCGCCGCCGAGGCCCTGTTCACCCGCGCCCGCGACATCTACCCGACGCTCACCAGCAACGCCGCCGACCAGAACGAGTACCGGCGCTGCCTCGACTGGGCACGCATGCACCTGCGCCTCGCCGACACCATCACCGCCGGAGCCGAACTGGTCCTCGCACACCGCCAACTCCTCGCAGGCGACGTGCGACTGCACAACACCTACATCAGCTACGAGACCAGCGGGTGGACCGAGTTCCTCGGAGACCGTCACGACAAGACCAGGAGGTCGGCATGACCACCCGCCACACCGGAACCGACGCCACGCCGCCGAAATCGGCCTGCCCGGACTGCCACGTCGGGATCGGCCAGACCCACCTCGAGGGCTGCGACGTGGCCCGCTGCCTCGCCACCGGGCTGCAGCGCCTCGGCCACGCCGCGTCGTGCCGCTGCCCCCAGGACATCTGGACCGGACGCTGGCCCGGGGAGGCCGACTGCGCCGAGTTCGGCTGGATGCTCGGCCCCGGCCTGCCCGACCTCACCCGCCTGCTCACCACGGCCACCTGGGACCCGGTCGCGCACCGCTGGACCCGCCCCAGCAAACCCACCACGACCACCGAAGGAGAAACGCGATGAGCACGCTCACCACCACCGCTTCGCCGGACTCGTCCGCGGGCACCGACCTCGCGGCCGGCGAGTACTGGATCGAACTCGTGCCCGCCGCTCACGCCGAGCCGCACCAGGTCAGCTTCCCGGCCGTCGTCGAACCCCGCCGCCACCATGGGCTGTGGGTGCGGCCCCGGCTGCGCCGCGAGGTCGCCGAAGCGGTGTGCGACTGGCTCAACGTGGTCTACCCGGTCGACCCGGACTGGTACCCACTGGCCCGCTTCGAAGACGACCTCCTCGTGATGTTCACCGGGGACGCGGCCCACCAGCGCCACGAGATCGCCCTCGGCGAGGACGGCCGCTACCCGTTGGGCGAGCTGGGCCGCTGGTTCCTGTCCGGCCCGACCCGCACCCGCGCCCGGTTCGACCGCCAGCTCGACATGCTGCGCGACGCCGAGCGTCACGTCCCGCGCCCCGGTGAAACCGTGGTCACCTGCGATCCCGGCAACCTGCCCGTGAGCGGGTTTCCCGCCCGGATCGACACCAGGCCAGCAGCGGCGTGGATCCCGGTGTTCCGCCCGGAGATCGCCGAGGCCGTGGCAGTGTGGTGCGCGACGAACCACGACACGCTCCCCGACGAACACCCTCAGGTGTACTTCGACGGCGACACCCTGGTCCACGTGCACCAGCACCGGCGCGCCCTCGACGGCTACCTGCCCTGGCGCATCGACCCCGACGCGGACGGTAACTACCGGATCGACGGCGACGACTGGACCTTCCAGGAAGTCTCGGAGAAATCCGAGGGCGAGGTGCACCCGGCCGCGACACCGCCGGAGGACGGGCACCGGACCCGGTCGGGGAGCCCAGCGTGACCGCGCCCCGCTTGGTCGACGAGCGGGTCGCCACCAACGGCGAGCACCACTGATTTCGGCAAGTTGAATTGGCGCCAGTTCGGCATCCCGAAGTGGCCCCGGTGAACGGCTGAGGTTGTCCGGGCGGCATCCTGAAATGGCCCCACACGTCGGGACGTGGCGGCGGACGGCACTTTGACTTGGCCCCATCTTGCGAGCGTGCCCTCAGCGCCCCCATCGCGGTGTGCCTGGGCGGTGATAGTGCGGTCTCGTGGGTATCCCCCGGTCGTCGGGACGGCGGGGGAAACCAGCGACGGCTATGCGTCGTGTCGAGGTCCGACGGCGATGACTTTGTGCTCGGTGGCGCCGGCTGCGGCGTCGGTGACGAGGTCGAGGTTCACCCAGGAGGGTTTGATGAACTTCAGGATCGGCGTGGTGCGGCCGTGTTCGGGCCAGTAGGTGCGGAAGTGCCCGTGCCTCTGGTGCGGGACCGGGCGGCGCCTGCCGCTGCTGGTCTCCGCGGGGGTCTCGGCGGCGACGCGGCGCGCGGTGTGTAATGCCGGACCCAGCCGCCAGCCAACCTTGATCATCCGTGGGGGTTTGCTGGTCTTACGGCCCTTGCCGGTCCGGCGTTTGTTGGTGGGGCGGAGGATGACGGTGTCGGGTTCTTCGCTGCAGAGGTAGAGCAGGACATTGACCGCGGTGCGGATCAGTTCGGCCAGCCAGGTCCGCATGCAGTCGGACAGCATGAGCGCCGGGTTCGGCGGTGAACGCGGTGAGTGTACGGTCGACGGCCTGCTCGACGGTGAACTGTGCTTCCCCGACGGGGACGGTGACGCGGGTCAGGTCGGCGTCGACCCGTTTGCCGTGCTCGTCGTGCGGGGCGGTGACGAACATCAGGCCGAGCCGGTCGCGGTCCTCGTCGTGGCTGGAACACAGCGCGTCGGGCCACATGAGCGGTCACGTGAACCGACGCTGGCGATAACGTGGCACCACGCAGCTCGTCAGCACGCGATCGAGGATTGGATCTACAGGATGAATTGTCGGCGGTTGCCGAATTTGTTACTGATGATCTTCACTTTTCATTCAAGCGGTGCCGTATTGTCATCGGGTCGCAACGCGAAAAGGGGCCGGAGTTCATCGTGGAGCGCGGGCCTGCCGGTCAGGGTGCCGAGGTATCGTGGTGCGGCACGTCGACCCGGTGACGATGCGCGTCCAGTGTCGGCTGGTCGGCCGGGAGCGAGCCTTCCGGCGGGCCGGCAGTCGTCTTTGGCGTGAGTTCTGGCCGCCAGCGGACAGATGCTATTAATGACATAGTTGCGCATTCGCGGCATGGTGCATGAAAAACACTTCATGATCGCTTTTATGTTGTATTTTTACCAGTCATCGTTGCGACGTTCGTGGGACAATTGTGGTGTTCTGGTGTCCCTCACTCGGGTGTTTGCGGAAGCGTTTTCGGTGAGCCATTGACAGCGGTTTTGCCGCAGGGGGAGCGTTGAAGCGGTCGGCCTCCTGGACCCGAGTGCCGATCGGGGAACATCGAGGACCGCCGGACCCCCTTTTGCTGTTGCCAGCAAGGAAACCAGCGGGTCGTCCGGCCGATGTCCCCGAGGTGTCGTGCCACGTAGTGGCAACCATATCCGAAGGGCCCGCTTAAGGCGTGTGCTCTGGAGGAGTTGAAGCGAGCGTCCTGTCGTGTCGAATTGCGGTTCCGGCCATGGGAAGCCGCCGGTGGGGCGTCGAGGAGGAAACCCACGATGATGCACCAGATTCAGGATATGCGAAGAGCCCGCGTGGACGGACACGGGCGGCGGCGCTGGTCGCCGCGGCGGTGGGCGGCGCTGGTGGCCGGTGTCGTGCTGGCCGCCGTGGTGCCGGTGCTGGTGGCGGTGCCCGCGCAGGCGGCGTTCCCCGGCGGCAACGGGAAGATCTACTTCACCCAAGCCAGGGAGATCTATTCGGTCAACCCGGACGGGAGCGGTGTCACCCAGCTCACCAGTACCGGAGGCAAGGCCGCGGACGCACGGGTAAACGCCACGAGCACCAAGGTCGCGTTCCTGGAATCCCCGACCATCGGCAACAACCAGGTGTTCACGATGAACCCGGACGGATCGAACGTCACCCAGATCACCAGCGCCACCAGCGCCTCGACCGGGTCGCTTGCGTGGTCCCCGGACGGCACCAAACTCGTCTACAGTCCCGGCGGGACGCTCACGGTCATCAACGCCGACGGCAGCAACCCCACCTCGCTGGGCGTCCGCGGTGCCAGCCCCGCCTGGTCCCCGGACGGCACCAAGATCGCCTACCAATCGCTCAACGGGACCGTGAACACCATCCACCCGGACGGCACCGGGAACACCGTCCTGGCCGGCACCGCGAGCACGGCCGCGCTCGCACCGAATTGGTCCCCGGACAGCACCAGGATCGTCTTCGGCACGTTCAACGAGAGAGCGGGCCTCCAGCAGATCGTCACGATGAACGCCGACGGCACCAACCAGACCACCATCTCCGGCACCAACGCCAACGACGGTCTCCCGGTGTGGTCCCCGGACGGCACCCGCATCCTGTTCACCGAGAACACCGGACTGTCGCTGATGAACCCGGACGGCTCGGCCCGCACCTCGATCTACGCCAACGCCGCCGCCCTCTCCAACGACTGGGGCATCGCGACCGTTACCGCGCCCACGGTGACCAGCGTGTCCCCGAACAACGGCCCGAAGACCGGCGGCACCACCGTCACGATCACCGGCACCGGCTTCACCGGCGCCACCGCCGTGACCTTCGGCACCACACCGGCCACCTCGTTCACGGTGAACAGCGCCACCTCCATCACCGCCACCGCACCCGCCGCCACTGCGGTCGGACCGGTGGACGTCACCGTCACCACCCCCGCCGGCACCAGCACCACCAACCCGGGCGACGTCTACACCTACACCTACACCTTCACCGGGTTCTTCCCGCCGGTGGACAACCCGCCCGCGGTCAACACCCGCAACGCGGGCAGCACCGTGCCGGTCAAGTTCAGCCTCGCCGGTAACCAGGGCCTGGCCATCTTCCCGACCGGGTCCCCGGCCTCGCAGCAGTACGACTGCACCACCGGTGCGCCGATCGGCAGCCCCCAGGCCACCACCGGAACGTTGAACTACGACCCGGCCAGCGACCGCTACCAGTACAACTGGACCACCGACCCGGCGTGGGCGGGCACCTGCCGCCACCTGCAGGTCACCCTCACCGACGGCACCACCCACACCGCCAACTTCCAATTCCACTAACCCGCCCACGTTGATGCACCCGCACTGATCCGCTCACCAGGACCCCGTGGGATCGGCATGGCCGCCCATTGCCCCAGCGGCCCACCGATCCCGCGCGGGTTCACCCTCACCCTTCCACAAAGACCTGTACTGGCACGGTCACCACCTCCACTCCGGGCGCGAACGACATGAACCTCAACGCCTCGGCGACCCTGACCGACACCACCACCAGCAGCAGCCGGCCGCTGGCCGGGCAGACCGTCACCTTCGCCGTCGGCGACGACACCATCCGCCACGACACCGCCGACAGCCACGGGATGGCTTCCCGCAGCGGGCTGCGCCGTGTGCCGTGATCCTGCTCCGCCCGCCCACACCGCCGCCTACGCGACGACGCCACCCACCAGAGCGCCACCGACACCGCCCCTGATCCAGCTCTGACACCGGCCACAGACCGGCCACCGACCCGGATCTCCGGGTCGTCCGCTCCTCCTCCGAAGTGAAAGGAACCCCGATGACCACCCAGCACAC